>NVWO01000006.1 GCA_002746255.1 Rhodospirillaceae bacterium
TTGCGCGACGATTTTGTGTCCTACAGCATCCCATGCAAATGCAGGCAATGAAAAAATTGTTGTGATAATTCTCATCTTCAAAACACCCGAAATTTAATCCGGCCCCGCCGATGAACCGTCGCGGCCGGTACAGGAGTTTTTGCAATGAAAAGGACTGCTTTTCTTTGGGCATGGAGCCTTGCCATCGGGCTTGCGGCCATTTTTGCCACGGACGCCCGCGCAGACAGCGTGCCGGACGGAGAATTTGAACTTGGCCATTACGGTCAAAAACGTGCCTTCAGCAAACGTCCGGACGGCCACGCCCCCATTTCACTCATGGGAGAACACCGCCATGACGAGGGCGAAATCATGCTCTCTTACCGCTACATGCACATGAAGATGGAGGGCAATCGCGACGGAACCAACGACGTTTCAACGCAACAGGTTCTCTCCGATTTTCCCGTTGCACCCTTACGCATGACCATGGACATGCACATGTTCGGCCTGATGTATGGCGTCACAGACGCGGTGACCGCCATGGTCATGCTGCCCTATGTCGAAAAATCCATGGACCACGTAACGCGCATGGGGGCCGCCTTCACGACCAAATCGAAAGGCATTGGCGATGCAAGGCTAAGCGCCCTGGTCCGCCTTTATGAGGAAGGCCATCATCGTGTTCATCTAAATGCGGGGTTAAGCCTTCCAACCGGTTCGATCAAGGAGAAGGACGACACGCCAGCAATGGCGAATGCGATCCTTCCCTATCCCATGCAAATTGGCTCTGGTACCTATGACCTGTTGCCGGGCCTGACTTACGTTGGCTATTCCGAGGCTTATTCCTGGGGTGCCCAATTGACCGGCACAATCCACCTTGGCAAGAATAGCCACGATTACCGCCTCGGCGACCGTGTGCAATTTTCGACCTGGGGGCAACGCCCGGTCACCAATTGGCTGAGTGCCTCTCTGGGCCTGAATTTCCACGCCTGGGGTGACATCAACGGCGCCGACCCGGCGTTGAACCCGATGATGGTACAAACGACGGACCCGACGCGCCAGAGCGGCAATCGAATCGACATTGCCTTCGGGCTGAACACGCTGCTTCCCGAGGGCATGTTCAAAGGCAACCGCCTCGCACTGGAATTCGCGCTACCGGTTCACCAGGACCTCGACGGGCCACAATTGGAAACCGACTGGATTCTTACCTTCGGTTGGCAATTCGCCTTTTAGGAAAAGGAAACGAAGGGCGCCGATAGAATTAATCTTCGCAGGCCTTCGTTTCCTGCGCGATCCAGTCGAGAAAACCCGGATTGCCTGCACCCAGAGGCCAGGTGACGACGCAGGGGCAATCGTAACTGTGACGTTCTTTTACGCGTGCGATCACCGCGTCAACACAGGCCGCCTGCGTCTTGGCGATGACCAACGCCTCGCAGTCGTTTTTCACCTCGCCCTGCCACCAATAAAAAGACCGAACCCGATCGATCACATTTGCACATGCGACAAGCCGGCACGTCACCAGATCGCGGGCAATTTGCTCCGCCTCTTTTAGAGAAGAAGCGGTGATGTAAACCAGATGGGATTCTGTGGGTTGCTGCATACGCCCTTGACCGTAGCAAAACAGATTGAATGGCAACAGCGGTTTACGCCCTCGTTTAACTGCGATATAGGACAATCAGCTCGGTTTGGCGCAACTTTGAGCCTAAAGCGTGGGGGCACGTGCATTGAGCAAGGCAAGAAACGACAAAAGGACGATGAAGATCCTCTTCATAACGTCAACACGGATCGGCGATGCCGTGATGACGATGGGGTTGCTCTCCCACCTTGCCAAACGGCATCCAAACGCGTCCTTCACCATTGCCTGTGGGCCTCTGTCTGTGCCGCTGTTTCGGGCGTTTCCAAATCTGGACCAGGTCATCCCCGTTCGAAAACGCCCCTACGACCTTCACTGGATCGAATTGTGGGCAAAAAATGTCTCCCAGCGCTGGGATCTGATCGTCGACATGCGATCCTCCTTCATAAGCTGGTTTCTGTTTTCCCGTGAACGGCGCGTCTACCGATTCTGGCATTGCAGCAAATCCCTACACAAAATCGAACAGCACGGCCTGGTTCTCGGCCTTAAAACGCCGCCGGACCCAAAGATATGGACGGCGGCCGAAGACCGCAAAAAAGCCGCCGGACTTGTCCCTTCTGGCACGCCCGTTCTTGCCCTTGGCCCAACAACGAGTTGGGAAGGCAAGCAATGGCCAATTTCCCGTTATGTCGAGCTTGTAAAGTGCTTAACCGCGCCAAGCGGTATTTTTGCCAACGCCCGGGTGGCCATTTTCGCCACGGCCAGGGAACGGAAAATCGTGCAACCAATCCTTGACGTCATTCCACCAGAAAATTTTGTCGATATCATAGGCAAGGGCGATTTGCTAACGGCCGCCGCCTGCCTTCAGCGCTGCAACCTCGTCGTCTCAAACGACACCGGGCTGATGCATCTGGCCGCGGCAACTGGAACGCCAACCCTCGGCCTCTTTGGACCAAGCCTGAAGGAAAATTATGGGCCATGGGGAAAATGCACCGGCATTGCCGAAACGGTCATCCCGGCACAAGACCTCATCCGCCAGATTGGACAAACGGATGAAACCCTGATGGAAAGCCTGACGGTCGAAGCAGTGGAAGCAGCGGCATGCGAACTTTGGGAGCGTTGCGCAAAACATCGCATGAAGGAATCACCGAACGTCCCGTCTCCCGCTTTAAAAGTCGTGGAAAACACGTAATCTTTTTTGTTTTTTAAAAACTCAGTCGGCGGCGAGTTCGCGGTAGAGGCGCATGCCCGTATCGGTAGCGACCAAAACGGCACCCGGACCCTTGTCCCAGCCTTTTTCGGCAATCAACCCATTCGATGCGAGTTCCACCAGAACCCGGGGAGCATCAAATTTCCGGTTCAACATGACGGACGTAATGCCGCGCACGGCTTCCGGCAAGGCACACAATGCCTCAAGGATGCGGAAATGAACGCTGTTCCGTTGGATATGGATCACGATCGCCTACTCACAATCGGTGAAGGTTAGCGCTTTTCCGGCGTTTGTGCCGGTGGCGCGTTTTGCCGGAGCCATTCCCGTTGAAAGAGTTTACGGGCGCACTGAACGAGGGCATAAAAGAAAAGGATACCGAACAGCACAAGGGCCGCGAAGAGAATATCTCTTTGCCAGGCCACAGCCCAATCGGCAACGACCGGCGTCCAGCCAAAAATCCAGAACGCCGCGACGAGAGCGCCGGCAAGCCCGGTGACGAGCATCCGCATGTAGCGGCCCATGACTGTGCCCCAACGCAGGCGCTCTGGTATCCCAAGAACGGCATGGGTAAATTCACTGCGATTGCGATGACGTTTGTCCATATCCGGCCATGGTTCGACCGTTGGATCCCACCAGATAACCGGGGCGTTTTCTTCCCTAAGCTTCAATTGCAGCATCAGTTCGGAATGCAACACCATCCCTTCCTTAAAGCTGGCAAGACGCCTGTTCAACCGCAAAAGAAGCCCGGCAAGCAACGCCATCGCCACCACGGCGACCGCCACCAAAATAAAAGCCCAGAGGGGAATTAAAACCATCGCTTTTCCTGAAACAAATGGCCCTGCCGGTGGGCCTTCGCTCGGAGATTAACAGAGCCTTTCGGAAAGAAAAGGGCTCGCCGCAAAAGAAATATGCACGGCACCCGCCGTTAACCATAGTTTCGCTAGGAACCCCTCACCAAGGATGGAAAGGAAGAGGACAACCGGCTTGCCAGTGCCCTAAACCGGCCCCAACGGGGTGGCCGGTTAATGGTCGGAGCGGCGGGATTCGAACCCACGACCCCCACACCCCCAGTGTGGTGCGCTACCAGGCTGCGCTACGCTCCGGCTAAAAGAAATGCAGGCGGACTATAGGGAGGACTGAAAGGCTTCGCAATGGGAGGGACGACCGAAAAAGAGGCCAACGGGAGGGACGACCGAAAAGNAKGCCRATGGGAGGGACGACCGAATCRGCAAAAGCGCCGATTGCTTGTGCTTAACCCTGAAGCTTRTGCAGCGTGTTCCGTAAATCCTCCAACTCAAGAAGGATGGAACGAAGCGCTGCGCGTTTTTCAGGATCGATTCCAGAATGGGGAATGGGTTTTTCGATGCTCTCGGAAGACCTTGCCTTCTTGCCACCATTGCCATTTCGCAACAGCTTTTGCACCCCCATGATCGTATAACCCTCCTCGTAAAGAAGGGCGCTGATCCGGCGAAGCAATTCAATGTCTTCCGGTCGGTAGTACCGTCGCCCGCCACCACGCTTCAACGGGCTGATCTGTGTAAACTTTCCTTCCCAAAAGCGAAGGACGTGTTGTGGAATCTTAAGCTCAGAGGCAACTTCACTGATCGTACGGAACGCGGAAGCGGACTTGCTGCTCCCCCGGCGTTCAAATTCTGGATTCAGTAATTCAACCATTCAAGACCCACCGAACCCTAAAGATTCCCTCCAGATAGCGCCTTATTAATTCGGCTTTTCAGGACCTGTGAAGCCCGAAAGACAAGAACCCGGCGCGGCAGAATTGGCACTTCTTCCCCGGTCTTGGGATTGCGGCCAATGCGCTGACCTTTCTGACGAACGGAGAAACTTCCAAAGGAAGAAACCTTCACCGTTTCGCCCCGAACAAGCGCATCCGAAACAAGCTTCAATACCGACTCAACCAGATCCGCCGACTCGTTTCGAGAAAGACCGATTTCCTGATACACCGCCTCGGTCAAATGTGCTCGCGTAACTGTGCCTTCACCCATGCGGCTAGACTCCCTTGTCTTACGATCGGCAGCCTAACCCGGACAAAAAAACCAGTCAACATCGCTAGTTAGACGCATTTCCCAAAAGATGCCTTCACCACCGGGCCAGGGCGGAACCCCATGTAAACCCGCCGCCCATCGCTTCTAGCAACAAAAGATGGCCCGGCTGAATTCGCCCATCCGTAACGGCCGTGGTCAGCGCAAGTGGAATGGATGCCGCCGACGTATTGGCATGTTCCTGAACGGTAATGATGATGCGCTCAATCGGAAGTCCGAGTTTCTTGGCCGTACTGGTCAGGATGCGTTTGTTCGCCTGATGGGGAACAATCCAGTCGATGTCATCGGGCTGAAGATTATTTGCCGCAAGCGCCTCGTGAACGACGCTGGAAAGATTGACCACGGCATGGCGAAAAACCTCGCGCCCGGACATCCGAAGATGACCAACCGTCTGGGTGCTGGAGGGGCCACCATCCACGTATAAAAGATCTCGGTAACGACCGTCCGAATGCAGGTGGGTCGATAAAACTCCCGGTTTTTCAGAGCCTAGCGCGCCTTCTTCGGCCCGCAGCACAACGGCACCGGCACCGTCGCCAAAGAGAACGCAGGTTCGCCGGTCCGTCCAGTCCAAAATCCGCGAAAAGGTTTCCGCCCCAATGACCAGCGCCCCCTTCGCCTGCCCGAGGCGCAAAAAATTATCGGCAACCGCCAGCGCAAAAATGAAGCCAGAGCAGACGGCCTGCACATCGAAAGCAGCCCCCCACGTCATGCCGAGGCGCTTTTGAACCTGGGTTGCGGTCGATGGAAAGGTGTTATCCGGCGTTGCCGTCGCCAGCACGATAAGGTCGATGTCGTCAATTTTGAGGCCCGCATGGCGGAGTGCCGCGACGGCTGCCTCATAGGCCAGATCGGATGTTAGCTCGCCATCGGCGGCAATGTGACGCTTTTCGATCCCGGTGCGCGTGACAATCCATTCGTCCGAGGTGTTGACCGTCTTCGCAAGTTCGGTGTTCGTTAAAATTCGTTCCGGAAGATACGCCCCGCAACCAACGATTCGCGCATGGCCCGTCATGCGGGCGGCGCCGCTTTTACCAATGACGCACGATGGGCATTCACGCGTTCAAATTCGGCAATAATCTTGTCATTGTATCCGTAACCCAACATGTCCGCAGCAACCCCGATGGCATTCGCGAATCCAACGGTGTCGGTGCCCCCATGCGATTTTACGACCACGCCGTTCAAACCCAGCAGCATGGCGCCGTTGTATTGGCGAGGATCGACCCTTTGACGCGCCTTGCGAAGAGTGGACCGTGCCAGAAGGTACCCAAGGCGCGCAAGAAATGAACCCTGAAAGGCTTTTGCCATAACATTGCTGTAAAATTTGACAACCCCTTCGACGGTTTTCAACGCAACATTGCCCGCAAAGCCATCAATGACCACCACGTCCACCTTGCCTTCCAGAACGTCGTTCCCCTCGATAAACCCATGGAATTTTACGGGGAAATCAGGGTCCCGCAAGACCGCTGCAGCCTCCCTCACGGATTCATGGCCCTTCTGCTCTTCCGAGCCGACATTGAGAAGGCCCACAACCGGTTCCGGCAGCCCCAGAACCGTCTTTGCGAAAAGATCGCCCATGATAGCGAATTGGACCAGATTGTCGGCGTCGCAATCCAGATTAGCACCCAGGTCAAGCATCACGACGTCGCCCCGCATGCTTGGGAGATAGCCTGCAATCGCCGGTCGGTCAATTCCGGGCAAGGTTTTCAGGACGACCGTCGCCATGACCATCAATGCGCCCGTATTACCGGCAGAAACAATGCCCTGCGCTTCGCCGTCATGAACGGCGTTAATGGCAAGGCGCATGCTGGATTTTTTGGAATTGCGAAGCGCCATCGACGGCTTCATGTCGTTGGCCACGGCCTGATCCGTGTGACGAATTTCAGAGCATGTGAGAAGCTTTGGGTGCTTCGCGATTAACGGCAGCAACTGATTCTCGTCGCCGAATAGAATAAAGCGAAGATCAGGAAAACGCTCACGGGCCAGACTGGCACCGTCAACAACGATTGAAGGCGCATGATCCCCGCCCATCGCGTCAAGCGCGATTGTCAATGCAGTGCTCACGCACCCACCCCCTTCAGCCTGACAGGCGGCTGGTTAGATTGCTTCCTTGCTTTCCACGACGTCGCGACCACGATACTGGCCACAGGCGGAACAAACGTGATGCGAACGCTTCAGTTCGCCGCAATTCGGACATTCCATATAATTGACCAGCTTTAGCGCGTCATGGGATCGCCGCATGTTTCTTCGCGATTGGGAGACTTTCTTTTTCGGAACCGCCATCGTCGTACTCTTTCAATGAAGCAAGGCCGTCTAATTAAACAAAAAAACGCCGCACGGCAAGCCACCAAGCGTCCCCTATTGTGCACCCTTCAGGACGGAAAGCACGGCAAAGGGGGAGGCCGTTTCCTGTTTTTCGGCGGTTTGCCTCTTAAATCCGGCTGTTTTGGCCCCTGAAAGGCGTGGATAGGGGGCCAGAATCATGGCCAGTTGCTCGGCAATAATTCTTCCCAGATCCAGGCTTTTCCCCACCAAAAGCTCTGGCGGGTCGTCCTCGCCGGGGTCAATGAGAATTTCGATCGGCTCTGATGCCACCTCTGGGGAAAAACAAAGGGAGAAGCGCCCATCAACCGGCGTGGCGACATCAGCAAGAGAAACAACGCAGGTCTGGACGACATCTGCCGTCAGATGCCCATCCAGACGAAGCCGGCCGCCTGCCTCTGGCGTGATCAGCAGCTCCGCCCAAAGGCGGTGAAGGGCCCTTAAGTCGAACCGTTCGGCCAGGCCTGCACGCTCGGCTTTGTCTGCTTCAATCGTAAAGACCGCCGCTTTCTCGACGATTTCCGCCGTCGAAATCAGTCGTGAAAATTCAATCTGAGCCGGCGCTTCCATATTTTTCACCCTCCCTGCCCTTTCGCGGCCTTCGGTGGTGGGCCAAAGGCAACCTCGCCAGCACGAATGGCCTTCATATCCAAGGCTGCCAGGCTTTCCGCCTCGCGCCGTAAATAGGCTGCCAGGACCGCCAGCGCCGCAGGAGACGCTTTCGCCGTCCCGAACAGATTGCGTGCCAGCGACGCCTCCAGAACCCCCGCCTCGCCGTCCAGGCCATCCTCATAGGCGGCAATACGCCCATAGAAGGCGTCTGCCATCTGTTTTACCCGCTTGCCAACGGACAGGTCCCCCACACCCATCTCACGGAGGTTTTCATCCATGTCCGCAAACAGCGTGTCGAGCAGTTCCTGGGAAAGCGCGGGCGCGTCTTCGCCCTTCAACCGGCGAAGGACAAGAAACATGTGCAGGATCAGCATCTCGAAACGACCGTCCAGGGTGTCCGGCACCCCACAATGGCGATAGAATTCCGGCTGGCGCGTCTGGGCGACAATCTGCAAATAAAGCACCCGTCCCGGACCTTCAGCAGAAAACGGCTTCATCAGCTCAGTAAAACGCATCCCCCACCCTCTCTTCAAAAGAGCTGACAACCACCTGGTGGAATGATTGACAAGACAGAACTTCCAGTGTTTTCTCGGGCAGCCGTGGCCGACCCTTGCAATGAAAAGAATTATGCGGGATTGGCGCTCACCCTACCAGCAGCGAATTGAGTAAAATGAAGCAAAATCACCTCCGCCCCTATGGGATCATTGGAGCTTTGTTATTCGCCTGTAGCCTAACGGCATGCTCGCCCACCATATTGAAACGCGGCAACGCCCTCGACCAGAGCGCGCTTGCGACAATCCAGCCCGGTGTACAAACCCATGAGGACGTGGCCGAGATAATCGGCTCCCCCTCTGTCCGCGCGACCTTTGACGATGGCACCTGGTACTACATCAGCGAGCGGGTGCAAAAAAAGACTTTCCGGGACCCCCAGGTCATCAGCCGGAAAATTATCGCTATCGATTTTGACGAGAAGGGCATCGTACAAAACATCTACCAATACGACCTTCGAAACGGTCGGATCGTCGAGATGATTTCCCGCAAGACTCCAACCCCCGGCAAAAAACCTTCGGCGATTGAGGAAATGTTTGGCGGGATCGAGAGTATTTTTAATTAACCCTCCCAAAACGCAACGCGCCCGCCAAAGCAAAAAAAAGCCCCGATTTCTCGGGGCTTTTTCTTGAAAGGTCGTCTGACCGCTTTTTAGGCTGCCAGCACCGTCAGCAATAGCAGAGCGACGATGTTGATGATCTTGATCATCGGGTTAATGGCAGGACCCGCCGTGTCCTTGTACGGGTCTCCGACCGTATCGCCGGTGATGGCCGCATGATGGGCATCGGAGTTCTTGCCCCCGAAATTCCCCTCTTCGATATACTTCTTCGCATTGTCCCAGGCACCACCACCCGACGTCATCGAAATGGCAACGAAAATACCGGTCACAATCGTGCCCAGCAACATCGCGCCCAATGTCGTAAAGGCAGCTGCCTGTCCGGCAACGAAATCGATGACGAAATAAAGAACGACCGGTGCCAGCACAGGCAACATGGAAGGCACAATCATTTCCTTGATGGCCGAACGGGTAAGAAGGTCAACGGCACGGCTGTAATCCGGCTTTGCCTTGCCTTCCATGATGCCATCGATTTCCTTGAACTGACGGCGAACTTCGATAACGACGGAACCCGCCGCACGACCAACCGCCATCATGGCAAGGGCCCCAAAGAGATAAGGCAGCATACCGCCCAGGAACAGGCCAATCACAACGTACGGGTCCTGTAGGCTGAAGTTCGTTTCCTGATCGGGGAAGTAGTGGTGAATATCCTCCACATACGCCGCGAAAAGGACCAGGGCCGCAAGAGCGGCCGAACCGATGGCGTAGCCTTTTGTCACCGCCTTCGTCGTATTGCCGACCGCGTCCAGCGCGTCCGTCGTCTTGCGAACGTCTTCGGGCAGTTCCGCCATCTCGGCAATGCCACCGGCATTGTCTGTAACCGGGCCATACGCATCGAGAGCCACGACCACACCGGCAAGCGCCAGCATGGCAGTCGCGGCGATCGCGATGCCAAAGAGTCCGGCGCTCGTATAGGTAAAGATGATGGCGGCACAAATGACAAGTATCGGCAAGGCCGTCGCTTCCATAGAGACGGCAAGGCCCTGGATGACGTTCGTCCCATGGCCGGTCGTCGATGCCTTCGCAATGCTCATGACCGGGCGGAAACTCGTGGACGTGTAGTATTCCGTAATCCAGACGAGAAGCCCCGTCACGACAAGGCCCGTAAGGGCGGAATAGAAAAGATCATAACCGGTAAAGGCAAGCGAGCCGACCTGAAAGTCCTGCCCGAAGATGCCCATATAGTGAAAGACCAAAGCTATGATCCCCGCCGAAAGAACGGCAGATGCCAGCAGCCCCTTGTAGAGAGCCGCCATGATGTTTCCGGACTTGCCAAGACGGACGAAGAACGTCCCCGCGACCGAGCCAATGATAGAGGCCCCGCAAATCGCAAGCGGCAGCAGCATCATTTGCGACTGCATTTCACCGGTAAAGAAGAGAGCCGCCAGCAACATCGTGGCGACGATCGTTACAGCATAGGTCTCAAACAAATCGGCTGCCATGCCGGCGCAGTCGCCAACATTGTCGCCAACATTGTCCGCAATGACCGCTGGGTTTCTGGGGTCGTCCTCGGGAATGCCGGCTTCGATCTTGCCAACGAGGTCGGCGCCAACATCGGCCCCTTTCGTAAAGATGCCGCCACCCAGGCGCGCAAAAATCGAAATGAGCGAAGCACCAAAGCTGAGGGCCACCAGAGGAACGATCAGATCGCGTCCTTCAAGACTCGTTTGCAGCAAAAACTGGTAATAGCCGCCCACGCCAAGCAGGCCAAGACCGACAACGAGAAAACCCGTCACCGCGCCGGAACGGAACGCAATCTGTAGCGCGGCAGCCGCACCCGTGCGTGCGGCCTCGGCCGTGCGTACATTTGCCCGAACCGAGATATACATCCCGGCGTAACCGGCCGCGCCCGAAAGAACCGCGCCGATGAGGAAGCCGACCGCGCTATAGAGACCAAGCTGCCACCACAAAAGCAGTCCGATCACGACACCAACAAGGGCGATTGTGCTGTATTGACGGTTGAGAAAGGCGCCCGCCCCTTCTTGAATAGCGGCAGCAATCTCGCGCATACGATCCGTGCCCGTAGGCGCACTTAGAATCTGGCGGCTTGTGACAATTCCGTAAAGCACCGCCAGTCCACCGCAGGCGATAATGTAGTACAGCAAATTCTCCATTCGTATTCCCCTTGGATATCCGTCCCTTGTCGCCCTCTATGGCGTCGCGTAAGGACCCTCGCGTAATATGAAATCGCGCGGAAAATGACAGAATCGGAAACGTGGCGCAAGCTACCTCTCACCCCCCTTGACGCTGGACGGCCAAGGCCCCACCATAAGTCCAAGTTCCTGGGGGTACCCGCCACCCGCGCGGCGGGTTGAGAGCAGGGCTTTGCCCTGCAACCCTTTGAACCTGATCCGGGCAAACCGGCGTAGGGAAGGAACGCGGGAATCGCAGTGCCGGAGAAACCAATTCTCGGCCATGCGGGTGTTTTGACCGCCTCCTTATCTGGCCGCATTACCCTCGGATCTCCTTGAAATAAGCCGATTGCAGGAGTTCCCCCGATGTCGCACCCAGGCGATTTTTCCGTCACGATGGGGCCGTTGCCCGCCTCGAAGAAAATTTACGTCCAAGGCCGGCTTCACCCGGGACTTCGCGTCGCCATGCGTGAAACAGCCCTTTCGGCAGGCGAACCGCCTGTCCGCAGCTATGATCCCTCCGGCCCTTATACGGATGCGACGGTCAAGATCGACATTCGCCAGGGCCTCCCTTCCCTGCGCCAGCCCTGGATCGAAGGACGGGATGACGTTGCAGCCTATGCGGGCCGCACCTCGCGCCCCGAGGACAATGGCGCAAAATCAAACGAACCCATTGCCTTTGAGCGTTTTTCCCGCGGCAATCGGCAGCCGCTACGCGCAAAGGGGGGGAAATGCGTGACGCAGTTGCATTATGCGCGCGCCGGTATTGTTACCCCGGAAATGGAGTATGTCGCCATTCGAGAAAATCTGGGTCGGGCCGCGGAAGCGGCACCCCTTGCGCGCGACGGCGAGGCGTTCGGCGCCGCCATCCCCGATCACGTCACGCCGGAATTCGTTCGCGACGAAATTGCCCGTGGGCGCGCCATTCTGCCCGCCAACATCAACCACCCGGAAAGCGAACCGATGGTGATCGGTCGCAATTTCCTTGTGAAGATCAATGCAAATATCGGCAATTCGGCAATCGCCTCTACCGCCGCCGAGGAAGTCGACAAAATGGTTTGGGCGACGCGCTGGGGCACCGACACCGTCATGGACCTCTCGACCGGAAAAAACATTCACAACATCCGGGAATGGATCCTGCGTAATTCGCCGGTCCCAATCGGAACGGTCCCGATCTATCAGGCCCTTGAGAAGGTCAACGGCAAGGCCGAAGATCTTAGCTGGGAGGTTTATCGGGACACGCTGATTGAACAGGCGGAACAAGGCGTTGATTACTTCACGATCCACGCCGGCGTGCTTTTGGAATACATCCCCATGACGGCAAAGCGCGTTACCGGGATCGTCTCACGCGGCGGCGCAATTCTTGCAAAATGGTGTCTTGCCCACCATCAGCAGAATTTCCTCTACACGCATTTTGAGGAAATCTGCGAAATCATGGCGGCTTATGACGTGGCCTTCTCGCTTGGCGACGGCTTAAGGCCGGGCTGCATCGCGGACGCCAACGACGAGGCCCAATTCGCAGAACTTCGCACCCTTGGCGAGCTCTGCAAGGTCGCGCACCGTTTCGACGTCCAGGTCATGATCGAAGGGCCAGGCCATGTGCCGATGCACAAAATCAAAACGAACATGGACGAACAACTGCGCCATTGCGATGAAGCGCCGTTTTATACCCTTGGGCCACTTACGACGGACATCGCCCCCGGCTACGATCACATTACAAGCGCCATCGGCGCCGCCATGATCGGCTGGTATGGCTGCGCCATGCTTTGCTATGTGACGCCGAAAGAACATCTTGGCCTTCCCGACCGGGACGACGTCAAGACAGGTGTCGTCACCTATAAACTCGCTGCCCATGCAGCCGACCTTGCAAAAGGCCATCCCCAGGCGCAAGCGAGAGACGACGCCTTAAGCAAGGCGCGCTTCGAGTTTCGCTGGAGGGATCAGTTCAATCTTTCCCTGGACCCGGAAACGGCGACATCGTTTCACGATCAGACCTTGCCCGCAGAAGGCGCAAAACTTTCCCATTTCTGTTCGATGTGCGGCCCAAAATTCTGCTCCATGAAAATCTCTCACGAAGTCCGAGATTATGCCCAGGCCGGCATGAAGGAGATGTCACAAAAATTCCGCGAGGGCGGCGGCGAAGTCTATCTGGAAGACACAGACGGCGAAGAAAAACTTCGCAAGCCCGCATAAAAAGGCCCCGCATGGAAATGGGATGCAGGCTTAGAGAAGTTTGCGCTCCAGGGTGTTTTCGATCAGGACTTCGTTAATCATACCGTCGCCAAGAAGCGCGTTGCTAGCCTTCCTGATCTTGCGCTTGAGCTTCAGAATATCCTGAGCAGCATCCGGCGTGCGCCGCCGTGACATGTGCCTGTGCAAGACGCGCAAAACCGCGTCTTTAACACGCGGCAGCATATGTTCGACTTTTGCTTTTTTTTCATCGCCGGTGACTTCAAGTGAAATCTCCAGCAAAACATGCCGCGTCACCTGATTGCCATTCACCTCTGGAATAACGAAGGCACCAAGTTTGATGAAATGAATCGCTGACGCGTCAGCTTCGGCGAGCCCCTCGGCATCCGCCGCCCAGACAGGCGGCACAGCCATAAAGCCGACACCAAATAGCAGCCCGGCCATGGCAAGGTTTCGAACGACTTGCCATCCTTTCATCTCCATGCCTTCACCCAACGTCTCGCTTTCCATCTTGCTGGCGATACTTAAAGAGTGAGATACGCGCATTTTATAAATTTTCATTAAATAAATTGCGCGCCTGGAGAACCCCGCCAACGAACATCCCTTAAAAATGGCGGTAACCGGTGCATTTAACGGGAATTTCAGCCCCTTGCGCGTCTAGAACGCGAACCCCGTCTGCGCCTTCGATGCGGCCAATACAGGTGATTTTCACCCCTTCACATGCCGCCAGGGATGCCAATTCTTTCTCTTTTTCCTGGGCCGCCGTAAAGAGAAGTTCGTAATCGTCGCCACCGCCAAGGACCGCCGCGAACAGGTCTGAATCTTTTTCCAGGGCAGCGGTGGTGGCCGCCGAAAGTGGCAGACGCGCTGCCTCGACCGTCGCGCCGAAACCGGATTGACCCGCAACATGGCCAAGGTCGGCAACAAGGCCATCAGAAATGTCGATGGCGGCATGGGCGCAGCCAATCAGTTTCCTGCCGATGGCAAGACGCGGCCTTGGCAAATGATACTGGTCAACAAGCTGCGCCGCGTGGACCTTCGAAAGATGGGCAAGGGACCCCTGCAACACGGCAAGACCAAGCGCCCCATCGCCAAGGGTGCCGGTTACATAAATCCGATCCCCTTTTTGCGCACCGGACCGGCGAAGCGCCTTTCCCGCCGGTACATCGCCAAGCGCCGCCAGGGTAAGCGTCGCCGGACCAGAGGTTGCGACCGTGTCCCCACCCGCAAGCGTGATGCCGTAAAGTTCCTGGTCTTCGGCAAGGCCTGCCGCAAAACCCGCCACCCATTCCGAATCCGTACCCTTTGGCAGTGCCAATGTCAGCAAATAGTGGCGCGGCCGCGCGCCCATTGCCGCCAGATCGGAAAGATTGACGCGAAGCAGTTTGCGGGCAATGAAGGCCGGTGGATCGCTGTTTAGAAAATGGACATCCGCCACCATTGTATCCGCCGTTGCCACAATATCGCGGCCCGGCTCCGGGTGGATAACGGCAGCATCGTCCCCAAGCGCAAAGGCGCCCGGAAATCCCTTCGTCAAGGGTGCAAAGTAACGGGCAATCAGGTCAAATTCGTCTGGGAGGCGCCGGTCATTCACCTTTTGCCTTCTCCATCTCCGATGCACGAAGCACACGCGCGAGACGGTCGAGGATGCCGTTTACAAAACCCGGCTCGTCTCCTTCGAAGAAGGCATGCGCAAGATCAACGTATTCATTGATGACAACTCTTGCCGGCACATCTGGCGCCGCCACCAGCTCAAAACTGGCCGCGCGCAGAACCGCGCGCAAGACGGCCGCAAGCCTTTCCAGCTTCCAGTCCTTTGCAAGGGAGGCGGCAATGTGTTCGTCGAGCAGCGATTTTCGTTCTTCCACACCCCGGACAATCGCTTCAAATTTTATAAGGTCCGCTGCCGCCGATTGCCCCTCAAAAATGCCCCCATGACTATTGGCGCAAAATTCATCAACAACATGCTTGGCAGATGTGTCCGTCAGTTCAACCTGATAGAGCGCCTGCACAGCCGCCAAGCGCGCCAGACTGCGCCGCAAGGCATGGCGTTGCACCGCGTCATCCGGCGACGCCGTCTCTTTCCCGGTTTTGTGAGAAGGGAACGTCATCGCGGGTGCAAATGAAAACGTTGCTTGACCGCGATCATACGCAGACATGCCCGGGCAACATCGCCACCCTTGTTTCGCTGATCGACGGCAGCACGCGCCCAAGCCTGTTCCTGGTTCTCGACGGTAAGAATCCCATAACCAAACGCAAGGGAATGTGCGTTGGCAAGGGATTGGAGCGCGCGCGCGCTTTCTTCACAGATATGATCGTAATGAGAGGTTTCCCCCCGAATGACACAGCCAAGTGCAAGATACCCATCGAAGCGCTTTTCACCTGAGTGAAATTGCCGTGACCGCAATGCCATACTGATCGCCGCCGGTATTTCGAAGGCACCGGGAACGGCAAGACGCTCGTAACTGGCACCTGCGGCATCCAGAACCGCGGTCGCACCCTGAACAAGCGCGTCCGAAATCTCCTTATAGAAGTCCGCTTCAACGATCAGGATGTGAAGGGGGGCAGCACTCATGCTTTATACCGTGTCATCTGAGTCATCCGACGGGATCGGTTCCTGGCCTACAAGGCGAAGGCCATAGCCTTCAAGGCCGATAATCGTATGCAACCGGTTTGAAAGCAGGATCATATCCCGAACACCGAGGTCGAGTAAAATCTGGGCGCCAATTCCATAATCACGAAGCTCGCTGGATATTTTAACGCCGCCCTCTTCCGCCGGCGTCTTTTGCTGACGCGCCTTCACGCGCGCAGAAAGATTCGACGGCATCGCCTCGCGAATAAGAACCGCAACCCCACGATCCTGCCTGCCGATCAACCGAAGCGCCGATTGAAATTCGCCACCTCGCCCTTCGCTATCCTCGCCAAGAATATCGGTAAAAACGTTCAGCGCATGCATGCGAACCGGCACCGCCCCCGGCTGCGCCGGATCGCCTTTCACAAGAGCCACATGTTCAGCACCTGTAATTTTATTTCGGTAAACAACCATGCGGAACTTGCCGCCATGCCGGCTGATGATTTCCGTTTCAGCGGTGCGTTCGATAAGGACTTCGTTACGGCGGCGATAGGCAATGAGATCGGCAATCGTCCCGATCTTTAGCCCATGAGTCTTGGCAAAGGCGATAAGATCCGGAAGGCGCGCCATCGTGCCGTCATCGTTCATGATCTCGCAAATCACGCCGGAAGGGTTAAGCCCCGCAAGCCTGGCAATGTCCACGGCCGCTTCCGTATGGCCGGCGCGAACGAGAACGCCGCCCGCTTCCGCAGCAAGCGGAAACACATGACCCGGTGAAACCGTGGCCTCGCTGCCCTGATCCGGATCAATGGCAACGGCAATCGTCCGGGCCCGGTCCGCTGCGGAAATTCCCGTCGTTACCCCCTCGCGCGCCTCAATCGAGACGGTGAAGGCGGTTTGATGACGCGATTGGTTTTGCGTACTCATCAGGGGCAGGTTCAGGTCTTCGATCCGTTTGGAGGAAAGCGCCAGACAAATCAGGCCGCGCCCATATTTTGCCATAAAATTAACGGTCTCCGGCGTCACTTTTTCGGCCGGAATGACAAGATCACCTTCATTTTCGCGATCTTTATCGTCAACAAGAACAAACATCTGGCCTTCACGGGCCGCCGCAATAATTTCTTTGATCGCGGAAAGAGAGGGCGAATTGGACACTGGCGCTAATCCTTCTTCAGAAGGCGAGCAAGATAGCGTGCAAGAAGATCGACTTCCACGTTCACATGCGTGCCCTTCCTGGCAATTCCAAAGGTCGTTTCCCGCTGGGTCTGCGGGATGATGTTAACATCGAAGATGGCCCCTTCGACGGCATTGACCGTAAGCGAAACCCCGTCAAGGGTAACGGAACCCTTCGGTGCCAGATAGGGGGTGAGTGCCGTTGGCACTGCAAGGTGAAAACGCAGGCTGTCCCCCTCTGGGGTGCCGCTAAGAATTTCGGCCGTGCCATCAACATGCCCGGAAACGAAATGGCCGCCCAATTCGTCTCCGATCCGCATCGCGCGTTCCAGATTAACCGGCGTTCCTCGTTGCCAGTCGCGTAACGTCGTGCATGCGAGGGTTTCGGACGAAACCTGCACCGCAAACCACCCGGCCCCCTTCTCGATCACGCTCAGGCAAACGCCAGAACACGCAATCGAGGCACCAATGGCAAGATTGCCGAGGTCGAGGCCGGTTTCGATCTCGACCCGCCGGTCCCCCACTGAAGCAATCGCGCGAACGCGCCCTATATCCGTGATAATGCCTGTAAACATGCCGGCCCTATGATCGATCGCGGGAATAGATTTCAAGCAGGTCGTCGCCAACAGGCGACGTTCCCTGCCTTCGAAAGATAGGCATGTCGGCAAGGCGATCAATGCCAAAAGCTGTCGCCATCGGCAACCCGTCGCCACCCATCACTTTGGCCGCACGGAACCAAAGGATGCGGTCAACCAGATCCCGAGAAAACAGCGCCGCAGCAAGATGCCCGCCGCCTTCCAGCAACACTCGCGTCAGGCCGCGATCGCCAAAAGCGCGCAGCATTTCACCCATATCCGGATAGCCATCCGCATCCACCGGAATTCCTAGCACGTCCACCCCGCAATCTTCAAAAGCCCGACGGCGTTCGTTGCTAACATCCTGTCTGGCGACGATCCATGTCGGAATTTGATCGGCCGTTGCAACCAGCTTGCTTGTAAGCTGCAAGCGCAATCTGGAATCCACGACAATGCGCACCGGCGTCTGATTCTCGAACCCCGGCAGGCGGCATGTCAACATCGGGTTGTCGATGCTTGCCGTCCCGACACCTACCAAAATCGCATCGTGGGTCGCCCGGTAGACATGGGATAGCTTGCGGGCTTCCTCGCTCGTGATCCATTCGCTCTCGCCCTTATGGGTGGCAATGCGGCCATCAAGGGTTGTCGCAGTCTTCAAGGTTACAAGCGGACGCCCCTCGCCCATGAGAAGAAAAAAGCCGGCGTTGATTTCCGCTGCCGCCTCGGCCTCGACCCCGACCGTCACTTCAAAACCGGCATCGCGAAGCCGCTGAATGCCCTGCCCGGCGACGCGCGGGTCCGTGTCTTCGACAGCCACAACGATGCGACCGACGCCGGCGGCAATCAACGCATCCACGCAAGGTGCCGTCTTGCCCGTATGACAGCAGGGTTCGAGCGAAACGTAAGCAACCGCCCCTTTCGCCATCGTCCCAGCCCTTTGAATGGCCTCGATCTCCGCATGGGGACGTCCGCCCGGCTGGGTCCAGCCGCGGCTTACAACACGCCCCTCGCGCACAAGGATGCAACCCACCGCCGGGTTCGGAGCAACATTGCCGAGCCCACGCCGGGCCAGGCCAAGTGCGGCGCGCATATGACGTGCGTCCTGGCCGTTCTGTTGGCCGTTATTCGTCGTCGGCACTCAGCCTCCCAACGAATTCCTCAAAATCCTTAGCTTCGTGAAAATTGCGATAGACCGAGGCAAAGCGGACATAGGCAACCTGGTCCAGATTGGCGAGCGCATCCATCACCATCTCTCCGATCACCTCGGAGGAAATTTCGCTCTCGCCCGAACTTTCCAGGCGGCGAACAATGCCGTTGATAAGCCGTTCCACCTGTTCCGGTTCGACCGGCCGTTTGCGAATAGCCAACTGAATCGAATGCGCAAGCTTGTCGCGATCAAAGGGCGAACGCCGGCCACTCTTTTTAAGGACCGTCAATTCCCGCAACTGGACCCGCTCAAATGTCGTAAAACGCGAACCACACGCACAGCACAGGCGGCGGCGGCGAATCGCCGAATTGTCTTCGGTCGGACGCGAATCCTTAACTTGTGTGTCGCCATTCAGGCAAAACGGGCAACGCATATTTTTTTCTCCCCCTTTCCGGCATTCTTAAACACCGGAACGAATCTTTTACCCCGTGTAAATCGGAAAACGGCGGCACAATGCATCGACGCATTCTTTCGCCGCCGCTTCGGCCGCCAGATTGTCCGTTGGGTTTGCAGCAAACCCTTCCAGAACGTCGGCAACCAATGCACCAACCTGGCGGAATTCCTGCACGCCAAAGCCCCGCGTCGTCCCCGCCGGGGAGCCAAGCCGAATACCCGATGTAATTTTCGGCGGCTGCGGATCGAAAGGAATGCCGTTCTTGTTGCAAGTCAGGTTGGCGCGCTCCAGGGTAGCTTCGGCGTCCTTGCCGGTCACATTCTTGGATCGCAGATCGACAAGCAGCAAGTGCGTATCCGTGCCGCCGGAAACAATGTCAAAGCCGCGTTCGGCAAGAACCGCTGCCAACGCCGCAGCATTTTCAACGACGTTGCGGGCATATTCCTTGAATTCAGGGCGGAGATTCTCGCCGAAAGCGACCGCTTTTGCCGCAATCACATGCATCAGCGGCCCCCCTTGCAAGCCGGGGAAAACCGCCGAGTTGATTTTCTTTCCGATCGCCTCATCCCGACTGAGAATCATGCCGCCACGCGGGCCCCGAAGCGTCTTATGGGTCGTCGTCGTCACGACGTCTGCATAAGGAAGCGGGTTTGGGTGCACGCCCCCAACCACAAGACCAGCGAAATGGGCCATGTCGACCATAAAATACGCGCCGATTTGATCTGCGATCTTGCGGAAACGTTCAAAATCGATAATCCGCGGATAGGCGGACCCCCCGGCAATGATCAGCTTTGGCTTGTGTTCACGGGCAAGGCGTTCCACCTCGTCATAGTCGATGCGGGCATCTTCCCGGCGCACACCATATTGAACGGCGTTGAACCATTTCCCGGAAAGCGCCGGCTTCGCCCCATGGGTGAGATGCCCACCCGCCGCAAGCGACATGCCGAGAATGGTATCGCCAGGTGCCAGCAGCGCCAGCATCACGGCGCCATTTGCCTGGGCCCCGGAATGGGGCTGCACATTCGCAAATGAGCAATCGAAAAGCGCCTTCGCGCGATCAATGGCCAGCGCTTCGACAACATCGACATATTCACAGCCGCCGTAATAACGCTTCGAGGGATAGCCCTCGGCATATTTGTTCGTAAGCACAGAGCCTTGCGCTTCAAGCACGGCAGGCGAAACGATATTCTCGGAAGCGATCAGCTCGATTTGCTCTTGCTGGCGGTGGCGTTCGTTCGCAATCGCTTCGAAAATAGCGGGGTCCGTTTCCGACAGATGTTCAAGGAAAAAACCCTTTCCCGAGAACGGTGGCGGTGAGGTTTTTATGTCGGACATACAGAGCAGGCCTTTCTTTGATCTAGCGCGGAGAAAGTTTCTGAACGCGCCGTTCGTGACGCCCCCCTTCGAAGGGGGTTTCCAAAAAAAATTTCAAACATGCCTTGGCAGCATCTTCATCAATCAGCCGCGCACCTAACGCCAACACGTTCGCATCGTTGTGTTGGCGGGCAAGCTGCGCCCACTTTTCATCGTGACACGGCGTCGCGCGCAATACGCGGTGACGGTTTGCCGCAATGCTGATGCCAAGGCCGCTGCCGCAAACCAAAACACCACGGTCTACAAGACCCTGGTGAAACGCTTCCGCCAACGCGTCGGCAAAATCCGGATAATCCACGGATTCCCTACTGTCCGTACCAAGATCGAGGACGGCGTACCCCATCTCCTCAAGGGTTTCCTTCAAAACCGCCTTCAACTCGAAGCCGGCATGGTCGGAGGCAATGGCAATTGGTTTCACGAGCATGGACCGGATGGGCAGTGCTGGGGGTGACGAACACGGAAAGCTACCATATGTCGCATAGTCACACCAGCCTACCCCTGCCGGCCCCGGCGAGTAAGAGCAGAACCGGGGAAGGTGAATGAAAAGGCAGGCTTGCCTGAGCCGCAGCAGCCCAAGCGTAACGCGGCCCTGCCCCGAACGGGCAAAGCGTCATGAGATTGAATATTGAATACTGAATACTTGCGTATGGTCATAATATTCCTAGGGAGTTACGCCATATTTTACTTTACTCTTATTGACAATTAACTGTTTATCTGAAAAATAGAATGTAGATTCATAGCAAAAAATGGCGAAGTACTTCATGTCTGATAACGTCTACCAAAAAATGCCCGGGACTTATGAAAGAACGCCCCGGGCGGAACTGCTCCGAATGACCACCGAGATTGTTTCGGTCTATGTCGGTCACAACACGCTCGCCGTCGAACAGATCCCCGACGTGATCCAGACCGTCTATGCCTCGCTCGAGACGCTGGATGCCACCGGGGGCAAGTCCATCGCGCCGCCGCAAAAACCCGCCGTGCCCATCCGGAAATCGATTACGCCGGATTACATCATCTGTCTAGAAGACGGCAAAAAACTAAAGATGCTGAAACGGCATATCCGCACAACCTTTGGGATGAACCCGGAAGAATATCGCGCAAAATGGGGCCTGCCCGCAGATTACCCGATGGTGGCGCCAAATTACGCCGCCCGGCGCTCGGCTTTCGCCAAGAAAATCGGCCTCGGCAAGCAGACCGGCCAAAAGCGCGGACGCAAGCCTAAACAATAATCAAAAACGTACCGGCAATTCTTTGTTGAAGGCCCATGCCCGTGGGCACACATCCGCGAGACTTCCGCTCGTGAGGCTCATGCCCGTGGCGCAATTTCCCCTGACTTCAAGCGCGCCCGGTAGGAACGCAGATCCGCACGCAGCTTTCCCGCAAGCAGGTAAAGACCGATGGCGTTCGGGAAAGCCATGGCAAAAATCATCGCATCGGAAAAATTGATAATGGCGCGAAGCCCCATTGCCGAACCGATCACCGTGAAGGTAAGAAAGAGAATCTTGAAGGTCTGCTCTACTTTTCGCGTCTTGCCGAAAAGATAGGTCCAACATTTCAGCCCGTAATAAGACCAGGTAAGTATCGTCGAAAACGCAAACAGGATGACGGCAACGGCCAGAACGTAAGGAAACCAGTCAATCGTCCGCCCAAAAGCCGCCGATGTCATCAACACGCCCCCCAGCGCGTTGCCGTCCAGAATATCTTTTTCCAGATAAACCCCCGATATCACAATGACCAACGCCGTCATCGTGCAGATAATGATCGTGTCGATCAGCGGCTCCAGCAGGGAAACAAACCCGACGGAAATCGGCTCCGCCGTCTGCACGGAAGCATACGCGATTGGGGCCGAACCAATGCCGGCTTCGTTCGAAAAAGCTGCCCGTTGCACGCCCATCATCAGAACACCGACAAGCCCGCCAAAACCCGCTTCCGGCGTAAAGGCGCCGTGCAGGATCGCCATGACTGCCATTGGCAAATGTTCGATATTAATGAAGAGAATAACGAACCCGGCAAGCAGGTAAATGCCCCCCATGAGGGGAACAATTTTTGCCGTGACATTCGCGATGCTTTTAATGCCACCGATGATGACCAGGCCGACGAGGACGGCAAGAATAAGGCCAAACAGCCAACCCTGGTTGTAAAGGGGACTGGCCTCGCCGCCCGTCGCGTTGACGAATTGCTGATAGGCCTGATTCGACTGAAACATGTTGCCGGCCCCAATGGCACCGCCAAGACACATCACCGCAAAAAATCTGGCAAGCCCGCGCCCAAGCAAGGGCAAACCAAGCTCGGCAAGGCCGCGGGAAAGGTAGTACATCGGACCGCCTGAAACGGTTCCGTCTTTGTGGACAACCCGGTATTTTACGCCAAGGGTGCATTCCGCGAATTTCGACGCCATGCCGAAGAACCCGGCAACAATCATCCAAAGCGCCGCGCCCGGCCCCCCAAGCGCGATTGCCACCGCAACACCGGCGATGTTGCCAAGCCCGACGGTGCCGGAAAGCGCCGCCGTCAGTGCCCGGAAATGCGAGACTTCGCCGGGCTGGGAAGGGTCCGCATATTTGCCCGCAACGATGGCAAGCGCATGGCGAAGCCCCCAAAGGTTGATGAAGCGAAAATAGAAGGTGAAGCCAACCGCAACGACGATCAGCCAGACAACAATAAGGCGGATTTGCGTATCGCCAACGGGAACGGCATAAAAAATCGTACTGGAAACGGCGTCCGCGACGGGCGCGAGGATTGCATCGATTTTGGCGTCAAGGCTTTCCGACGCTTCCTTCGCACGAACCGGGACGCCAACCAGAAAAACAAGAAGGGCGGCAAAAATCGAAAAGAACCGGTTTTTTTTAAACAATTGGATTTTCATGCGACTGGTTCGTCGTTTCTTTTGCTTTATCCCGCCTCGCCCGCGGTTTTGTTCAGCACGTAGCGCAGCTTCGCCATCGCCGTCCGCTTCAAGACCTCTTCGCCATCTCGCGGCGAACCAACGATCGTCGCTTCCGTCAGGGTCACCGGATCTATTGCCGTCACTTTGACGGCGTTTCCGACGCGTATGATTTCAATCAGGGCTTCCCGTTCATCCATGTCGGAACCTTTTACCATGGCAGACTTTCTACCATATCCTTGCCATTGATGGCAGCCCATCTATGCTTGGCCATCCTTACCCTGTTCATAAACCCTAAACGAGGTGCCGGGTGGCAAAAACGACCGAAGGGCTTGGCGCGCTCGCACAGGACGTCGATGACTTTCTTTTTCGGCTTGCCTTCCATGACCCGAAGAAAATGGCCGCCCTCCGGCGGGAGGCTATCGAGAAATGGGTGCCGAACTTTACGACCCTGAAAACACATGCGGACAAGATGCCGGACGCCAATCTCGTCCATGCCTTCGCGGCGTTCGAGGCTGCGATGACCGGGTTTGGAGAAGCTGAAAGCCATGCCTTCACCGACATCATAGAACACAAGCTTCGTGTGGACGCAGCGAACGTGCTTTTGAAGAAGGCCATTTTCGCACGCGAATACAATGGCGAGGTTTTCGAGGAAGGCGACGAAGCTTTCTACTTGCCATCACACGAAACGGCGTCGCAAAGGGCTCTGCTGGTCGTTCTTCACGGTGCCTTCATGAAGGGCCGTCATTTTATCTGGAAATGGGTGTTCGCGGCCGCACGCCGAAAAATTCCGATTTACGCGCCGTCTTCGCAGCGAGAAAGCTGGACGGAAGACGACCTGGAGTGGATTGAATCCATGGTTGCGAAGCTTGGCGAGAACTATGACCTTCCCAAAGAAGCCTGCCGGGTGGCGGGACTTTCGGATGGTGCACTTGCCGCTTTGACGCTTTGCCGGCGAAAAAACATTCCTTTTTGCAAAGCCGCTTTCCTCGCTGGCATGCGCCCCTTCGACGTGGAAGCAATGCCGAAAATTCCGGTTTACGTCATTCACGGGACCGACGATCCAATCTTTCCCGGCATGAGCGTTCGGAAAATGGCGGAAAGCCTGCGCGCGCACGCGCCAGAGGTGATTTACCGGGAGCTGGAAGGCGCACCGCACAGCTTTCCCTATCCGGAAATCGACGCCTTGATGGATTGGTTTCTGGAGGCGCATGCTAACGCGCCGAGTGGCTAGGATGCTTCTTCAAGAGAGATGTCGGCAGTAAAACGAAGCGCGTCGGTCCAGAAGCGTTCGAGACGCTTCAAGGTCTTGTTCGTCGCATCTAAATCTTCGCCCGTTACATAGCCCTTGCCGAGGGCTATCACGTGGTTGTCGAAAACCGCCTGCAGGACTTTGCAAAGTTTGAGCCCCTTATCCGAGCATCGCACCCGGACGGAACGCCGGTCATGGGTCGACCGTTCCTGCAAAAGGTAGCCATTTTCGATCATTTTCTTGAGGTTGTAGGAAACGTTCGAGCCAAGGTAGAAACCCCGGATCGTGAGTTCGCCCACGGTCAATTCTTCCTCGGCGACGTTATACAGAATCAGGCTTTGGACATTGTTGATGTCGGCAACGCCCATGCGGTCCAATTCGTTTTTTACGACGTCAAGAAAGCGGCGATGAAGCCGTTCAATCATCGAAAAAATTTGCACATATTCCAACTGCACAACGTTCCTTTCCATGTTTTGCGAATGCAAAACCCACAATTGGCGGTCCCTACAGCTTGGCGTAGAAAGGTTAAATTTTTGTTTAAGACTTCAAGAAAGATATTTGCACAACCAATTGAAAACTTTACATATTCCTTCGATATTGGCCGCCAATTTCAAACAGAAGCTGGCTGATCTGCCCAAGGGAGCAGGAACGCACACTATCCATCAGCACCGCAAAAACATTTGCGTCTTTCATCGCCGCCTCCCTCAGGCGGGCAAGGGCGGCGGGCGCTTCTTTCACGTGACGCGCCTGGAAGTCGCCAAGCCGCTTTATCTGGTTTTTCTTTTCCGTCTCGGTCGAACGTTGGAGGTTCGCCATCAACAAGGTGGGCTCAGCTTCAGGGTTTAAAAACGTGTTCACGCCGATGATCGGCAGGCTGCCATCATGTTTATGGGTTTCATAAAGAAGCGATTCGTCCTGGATTTTTCCCCGCTGATAGCCGGTCTCCATGGCACCAAGGACACCGCCCCGCTCTGAAATTCGCTCAAATTCCGCAAGCACCGCCGCTTCAACCAAATCCGTTAATTCCTCAAAGAAAAAAGCCCCCTGATTCGGATTCTCGTTCTTTGTCACCCCCCATTCGCGGTTGATGATCATCTGAATGGCCAGGGCGCGGCGAACGGATTCCGGCGTCGGCGTCGTAAAGGCTTCGTCGAAGGCGTTCGTATGCAGGCTGTTGCAATTGTCATAAATCGCGATCAGCGCCTGAAGGGTCGTTCGAATATCGTTGAAGGACATTTCCTTTGCGTGCAGGGAACGACCGGATGTCTGAACATGGTATTTCAGCTTCTGGCTGCGTTCATTGCCGCCATATTTGAATTTTATAGCCGTCGCCCAGATACGCCGGGCGACACGCCCCAGAACGGAATATTCCGGGTCCATCCCATTTGAGAAGAAGAAGGAAAGATTTGGCGCAAAATCGTCAATACGCATGCCACGCGCAAGATATGCCTCGACGAACGTAAAGCCGTTCGCAAGGGTAAAAGCCAGCTGGGTGATCGGATTGGCCCCGGCCTCGGCAATATGATAACCGGAGATCGAGACGGAGTAGAAATTCCGCACTTTATGCTCGACAAAATAGGCCTGAATGTCGGCCATCATCTTCAGGGCGAATTCCGTTGAGAAAATGCAGGTGTTCTGCCCCTGATCCTCTTTAAGTATGTCGGCTTGCACGGTGCCGCGAACGACGGAGAGGACATGGCTGCGAATTTCCGCCATTTCCGCTTCATCTGGCGGGCGGCCTTCCCGCTCCGCAAAGCGATCCAGCCTCTGATCGATCGCCGTGTTCAGGAACATGGCCAGAATCGCTGGGGCCGGGCCGTTGATTGTCATCGAAACCGACGTCTTCGGATCGCAAAGGTCAAAGCCGCTGTAAAGCACCTTCATGTCGTCGAGGGTGGCAATGGAAACGCCGGAATTCCCGATTTTGCCATAAATGTCCGGGCGCTCTTCTGGGTCTGCCCCATAAAGGGTGACGGAATCAAACGCCGTCGAAAGCCGTTTTCCAAGC
Organism: Rhodospirillaceae bacterium; assembly: GCA_002746255.1. Classification (NCBI taxonomy): domain Bacteria; kingdom Pseudomonadati; phylum Pseudomonadota; class Alphaproteobacteria; order Rhodospirillales; family Rhodospirillaceae; species Rhodospirillaceae bacterium. Next base: position 26,674 of record NVWO01000006.1, read on the forward strand.
GAGCCCTCTGAAAGATATTTGAACCGTTTGTTTGTCCGAAAGGGGTCCCCCTCGCCCGCAAACATCCGCGTTGGGTCTTCATCCGCCCGCCGAAAGGAAAATACGCCGGCAGTGTAAGGGAAGCGACCGGGAAGGTTTTCCTTCCCCAACCAACGGAGAAGATCGCCATGGCCTTCAAAACGCGGCAACGCCACACGGGAAATTTTCAAACCGGAAAGCGAGGTGCAGTAAAGCGAGGTTTTAATTTCACGGTCACGGATTTTTTCGACAAATTCCTCCCCGCCATAGGCCGCCCTCACCCTTGGCCAGTCCTCAAGCAGGGCGCGAAAGTCCGGCTCTAGGGCACCAGCACGCGTCGCAATCAGGCTATCCAGCCCTTCTGCGTCCTTTCCGGCTTCTTGCAACAGGCGCTTTGCCTCTGAAAGCTGCTGCAATTCACCGGCAATGCCTGCCTGGGATTCAACCTGCGCCAGATAATTGCGCACCGTTTCCACAATCTCCGAGAGGTAATGCTGACGCGCTGGCGGTACGATTACCGCGCGCGGTTTTGTCGTCTTTTCCGTCATCCGGGGAAAGCGCGTTTCCCACGTTCCAAGTTTGCGCGCATTGAAGATATCCAGAAGCCCCTCATAAAGAGCCGTCACCCCTTCGTCGTTAAACTTCGAAGCAATCGTCCCATAGACGGGCATGTCCGCCGCCGCTTGCGTGAAGGCCTGGCGTGTGCGCTGCACCTGTTTACGCACGTCACGAAGCGCGTCCATCGCACCTTTGCGGTCAAATTTATTGATGGCGACAACGTCCGCAAGGTCGAGCATGTCAATTTTTTCAAGCTGACTCGCCGCGCCGAATTCCGGCGTCATGACGTAAAGCGAAACATCGGAATGATCGATGATTGCCGCATTGCCCTGACCAATGCCCGACGTTTCTACGATGACAAGGTCAAAACCAGCCACCCTGCACGCCGCAATCACATCATCGAGGCCAACCGGAATTTCCGCGCCCGACATCCGCGTGGCAAGAGAACGCATGTAAACGCCGCCATCGGTGATCGCATTCATGCGAATGCGATCACCCAAAAGCGCGCCGCCCGTTTTGCGTTTTGAAGGGTCGATGGCAAGAACTGCAATGGCAAGGTCGTCATGGTCCATGCGGAACCGGCGAACGACTTCATCCACCAGAGAAGATTTTCCAGCACCGCCGGTGCCGGTAATGCCAAGGACCGGGGTTGCCGCGTGCTTTTCCGCAAGGGCGTGAAGGTCTTTTTGCAAACCTTTCTTTAACGCGCCATTTTCGATGCCGCTTAGGATGCGCGCAAGATCCAGCCAGTTCCCCTTCTGCAATTCATCCAAATTGTCAGGAAGATACGCGTTTAAATCCGCGTCCGCGCTTTCGATCATGTGGTTGATGATGCCCTGAAGGCCAAGACGCCGCCCATCCTCTGGCGAATAGATGGCCGTAACACCATGGCCAATAAGCGCATCGATCTCTTCCGCGACGATGACGCCACCGCCACCGGCAAACACTTTGATATGTCCGCCACCGCGCGCCTTTAAGAGATCTATCATGTATTTAAAATATTCTACGTGCCCACCCTGATAAGAACTCACGGCAATGGCATGGGCATCTTCCTGCAAGGCGGCAGTCACAATTTCGTCCACCGAACGGTTGTGGCCAAGGTGAATGACCTCAACACCCGAAGCCTGCAAAATGCGGCGCATGACGTTAATCGCCGCGTCATGCCCGTCAAAGAGGCTGGTGGCGGTCACAAAGCGGGTTTGATGGCGCGCCTTATAAGGTGCGATCATGCCACCACCATTCGGTGCGCTACCATTCGGTGCGCCGCCATTCAGCGCATTGGCCGGTTTTTTCCTGGTCTTGGCGGCTTTAGCATCAGACATGGGATTATCAGACATGGGATTATCAGACATGGGATTTCTGCGGGACCTGGCTAGGGGAAATCCGGTTGCGCCGTGACAGCGCTTGTTCCTATCATCTACGAATGATTATACCACTGAACTGGTCTTAAAGAAGATTGCCGCAAAAAAGGCGGCTGAAGCGGGGTTTCGCACTGAAACAGACTTTTCCTCAAACGACCGCAGGTTTCCCCAGAACACGAATGCGCCGGAACCGGCGCCATGGGTGGAGCCGCCGTCTGGTCGACGAACACCGGCTTTCCGTCAACGACCTGATCTGGCCGGTCTTCGTGCAGGAAGGCACCCGGGTCAGGACCGAGGTGGCGTCGATGCCTGGCGTTGCACGGCTTTCGATCGACTTTTTGGTTGAGGCGGCCCAGGAGGCAGCCGAGCTTGGGCTGCCGGCAATCGCGCTTTTTCCAGTGATCGATCCAAAGCGGAAAACACCGAATGGCGACGAGGCGGTGAACCCGGAAAATCTTGTTTGCCGGGCCATTCGCGCCGTAAAGGCCGCCGGTCTTGGCCTCGGCATTGTTTGCGATGTCGCCCTGGACCCCTTCACAGACCATGGCCATGACGGCATCCTGCGCAACGGCGACGTCGACAACGACGCCACGGTTGAAATTCTTTGCCAACAGGCCTGCGTTCAGGCCGAAGCCGGTTGCGACATTGTTGCGCCTTCCGACATGATGGATGGGCGGATCGGTGCCATCCGCGACGCCCTTGATGCAAAGGGCCTGCAATCCATTTGCATCCTGGCCTATGCCGCAAAATACGCGTCTGCTTTTTATGGGCCGTTTCGCGACGCGGTTGGATCAACGGCCAGCCTGGGACCGACCGGCAAACAAAGCTATCAAATGAGCCSCGCCAATGGCGACGAAGCAATGCGCGAGATTGCCCTTGATATCGCGGAGGGAGCGGACATGCTCATCGTGAAGCCCGGCCTCCCCTATCTTGATATTCTGCGTCGTGCGAAGGATAGCTTTGGAATGCCTACCTTCGCCTATCAGGTAAGCGGTGAATATGCGATGCTCAAGGCCGCCGCAAATGCCGGTGTTGTGGATTGGGAACACACGCTTCTTGAAAGCCTGCTCTGTTTCAAACGGGCGGGTGCGGACGCAATCCTGACTTACGCGGCCATTGAGGTCGCGCGTCTTCTCAAAGGAAAATAACGCGTCGTAAACGCGACCGGGAGGAACGGAGATGACAGTTTCGGGCCCGCTTGACGGCGTTACGGTGCTGGATCTAACGCGGATTCTGGCCGGACCTTACTGCACGATGATGCTTGGCGAATTGGGCGCCCGCATCATCAAGGTGGAACCACCGAACGGTGGCGACGACGCGCGGCAATTCGGCCCCTTCCTCAAGAAAAAGTCTGCCTATTTTGCTTCGTTAAATCGTGGCAAGGAAAGCATCGTTCTCGACCTGAAACAGGCGGCGGACAAGAAAGTTTTCCGCGGCTTGCTTGAACGCAGCGACGTGCTTGTCGAGAATTACCGGGCCGGTACGATGGAAAAACTTGGTTTTGGCTGGGAGGATTTGCACCCGCATTTTCCAAAACTTATCTATGCCGCAACAAGCGGGTTTGGCCACACCGGCCCTTACGCACACCGACCGGCGTATGACATGGTTGCCCAGGCGATGGGCGGCATTATGAGCCTGACCGGTCACCCCGGCAGCCCGCCGACACGCGTTGGAACGTCGATCGGCGATATCACGGCGGGGCTTTTCACCGTGATCGGCGTCAATGCCGCCCTCCTGCACCGGGAACGTACAGGTGAAGGCATGAAGGTCGATGTCAGCATGCTGGACTCCCAGGTCGCGATCCTGGAGAACGCCATCAGCCGCTATATCGTAACAAAGGAAGTGCCTGGCCCCCTGGGCGCGCACCATCCTTCGATTGCCCCTTTCGGGGCTTTCAAGGCTGCCGACGATTACTTGATTCTTGCTGCCGCAAACAACGAGCTCTATTCCCGGCTATGTCAGGGGCTGACGCGTCCAGACCTTTGCGACGATCCGCGCTTTCATGACAATCCTTCGCGCATTAAAAACGTCGAGGCGTTGAAAACAGAAATCGAAACCGCCCTGGCAAACCGTGGGCGGGATGCCTGGCTTGCTATTTTTGAAGAAAAAGGCGTTCCCTGCAGCCGCATCAACAACGTGGCCGATGTGTTGAACGATCCGCAAATTGCCGCCCGTAATATGCTGATCGAAATCGACGACCCGGAAATTGGGGCACTGCGCGCGCCGGGAAACCCGATCAAGCTTTCCGCCTTTCCGGACGCCAAACGGCGAAAATCAGCACCAAAGCTGGATGCCGACCGTGACCGCATTCTCCGCGAAATCAATATGTGATGGACAAAACGCCCCGCCGCTTTGATCCCAAAATTCCTTTTGTTCAACGTTCCGCGTCCGTTTTCCGCACCCCCCAACTTCCCTGCCCCTATCTCGATGGCAAGATTGAAAGCCGGATCGCCATTGATCTTGCAGGCGCGCGTGCCAGCGAACGTTACGCCCACTTGTCACAGGCGGGGTTCCGCCGCACCGGGCGGTTTGCCTATCGACCCGATTGCCCGGACTGCACGGCCTGCGTTTCCGTTCGCGTGCTGGCCGAAGGATTCGCTCCCAGGCAGAGCCACCGGCGCATCTGGAAGGCAAATGCAGAGCTTGTCGTATCGGAACGGCCCCCAAAGGCGACGGACGAGCAGTTTTCCCTTTTTCACCGCTACCAACGCGCCCGCCATGGCGATGGCGAGATGGCGGCGATGGACTTCGCCAGCTATGCGACCATTGTCGAAGAAGCCTTGGCGGAAACCCGGCTGATTGAGTTCCGCAAGGCAGATGGTACCCTTGTCCTGGTCGGGCTCATCGATTGGCTTTCCGACGGGCCTTCTGCCGTTTACAGCTTTTTTGAGCCCAAGGAATCCCGGCAAAGCCTGGGCAGCTTTCTGATTCTCTGGCTGATCGACCAGGCACGCAGCCGAAACCTGCCCCATGTCTATCTCGGCTACTGGATTTCCGAGTGCCACAAGATGGCCTACAAAACACGCTTCCGCCCGATCGAAGGCTTTGGCGATTTTGGCTGGAAGCCCATTGATATAGAATAGTTTTTTTACTACAGGCATGTTTGACAAAAATATGGGGGACACTATGAAACGGCGTCATTTCTTAAGCAAAGCCGGTGTCGGCCTCGCCGCTGGCGGGTTTGCCGTTGGTGCCGCCGGCACTTACGCCCTTACTGGCGGTGCAAAACCAGCACCCAGCAGCCCGAATGCCCCGGCACCCGCCAGCAGGCGAAAAATCCATAAATGGAAGATGGTCACTGCCTGGCCGAAAAACATGCCCGGCCTTGGTGTCGGCGCCGAACGTTGCGCCGAACGAATCACGCGCCTGAGTGAAGGCGAACTTACAGTAAAAGTTTATGCCGCTGGCGAACTGGTGCCTGCTTTTGAATGTTTTGACGCCGTCTCCCAGGGCGTGGTCGAACTTGGCCATGCCGCCGCCTATTATTGGCAGGGCAAATCAAAGGCGGCGAATTTCTTCGCGTCCGTGCCGTTTGGGCTGACAGCGGCAGAACAAAGCGGCTGGATTCGTTATGGCGGTGGCCAGGAACTTTGGGACGAACTTTATGAAAAATTCGGCCTTAAAGCTTTTATCGCCGGCAATTCTGGCGCCCAGATGGGCGGCTGGTTCAACCGCAAAATCCGTTCGATCGAGGATTTCCAGGGCCTTAAGATGCGCATGCCGGGCCTTGGTGCCGAAGTCTTGCGCCGGGTTGGCGCGGCGGCGGTCAATATTTCAGGAACCGAACTTTTTGCAGCGCTGCAAACCGGGGTCATCGACGCGACGGAATGGATCGGCCCCTGGAACGACGTCGCGTTCGGCTTTCATAAAATCGCGAAATATTACTACGGCCCCGGATTTCACGAGCCCGGCACGGCGCTTGAACTCATGGTCAATCTCGAAAAATACAACGCCTTGCCCCAGCATCTAAAAGACATCGTCGCCGCCGCCTGTCAGATGGAAACCGACGAGATGCTTGCGGAATATGCCGTGCGCAACGCCAATGCCATGGAGCTTTTAAGAAAAGAACACCAGGTCAAGATCGAGCATTTTCCAAATGACGTCATCGACGCGCTCGGGAAAGCAACCAATGACGTTCTAGCCGAGCTTGAAAACGTCGATGACATAACCGGACGCACATACCGATCCTTTATGGCCTTTCGCGAGAAAGCCATTCGCTATAGCGCGTTTGCAGAAGGGGGCTATTTGCAGATGCGCCAAAGGACGGCCAACCTCTAAGCCAAAGGCCCCTGGCAAAACCGGCTTTCCTAGCGAAAGCGGTTGGCTTTTGAAAAGCCCTTCGGCACGACACGCCCGGCGGCGCCGCGCTTGCCCATCCAGGCTTCGATATCCGTTTCAATGCGCGTGCGTTCGCCAATTTTCCAGTGAAGCCCCTCCTTGCCGACGAAGGTCGTCACATCCGAAAGCCCGCCTTTTTGATAGCGCTGAAGCATGTTTCCCCGCCCGCGACCCATCTCCGGCAGGTCGTCCAGGGGGAAAATCAGCAATTTGCGGTTTTCGCCAACGACGGCAACGTGATCGCCTGCAATTCGCACGCAGACATGGGCCGTGACACCGTTTGCAACATTCAGCACCTGTTTTCCAGCGCGCGTCTGGGCAATGACGGCCTCTTCCTTGACAACGAAGCCCCGCCCATCGGAAGACGCAACCAAAAGCCTGGCCCCAGGGTCGTGTACAAAAAGGGTGACGATATCATCTTCATTGCCGAGATCGACAAGCAGACGCACCGGCTCGCCATGGCCGCGCCCGCGCGGCAGGCGATCGGCGGCAAGGGTGTAGAAGCGGCCATTCGAAGCAAAAATCAGCAGCTTGTCCGTTGTCTCGGCATGTATTTCGAACTTTGGACCGTCGCCCTCCTTGTATTTCACACCTTTTTCGCCCGCGACATGCCCTTTTACGGTGCGAATCCAGCCCTTTTCCGAGCAAAGAATCGTGATCGGTTCTTTTTCGATCATTGTCTCTAAATTCAGGTCGATATCGTCAGGTGCCGTCTCAAAGCTTGTTTGCCGTCGCCCGAGCGGCGTTTTTTTGGAGAATTGCTTGCGAAGCTGCGCCACCTCGTCGGCGATCACCTGCCAACGTATTGCTTTGTCCTTGAGACGCTTACGAAGGATTTTCTCTTCCGCGGACAAACGGTCGAACTCTTCCTGAATGCGCTTTTCTTCCAGCCGTCGAAGGGCGCGCAGTCGCATGTTGAGGATTGCCTCCGCCTGAAAATCCGAAAGCTTGAACGCTTTCATAAGGGGTGGTTTTGGTGCTTCCTCACCCCGCAAGATGGCGATAATTTTGTCGAGGTTTAAGTAGACAATGCAATAGCCCTTTAAAATTTCAAGGCGTTCCTCGATCTTCGCCAGACGAAAGTGGGTTCGCCGCAACAACACGTCGTGACGATGGTCAAGGAAGGCCTGCAAAACCTCTCGAAGGTCCATAACGCGCGGCACACCCGTGCCGTCCAGGACGTTCAGGTTTAGCCCGACACGAATTTCAAGATCCGTTTTTCGAAAAAGCGATTCCATAAGAACCGCCGGGTCGACGTTGCGGTTTCTAGGCTCCAGAATGAGGCGTATCTTTTCGTCGGATTCGTCGCGAATGTTCTCAAGCAGGGGCAGGGTTTTGGCCTGCAACATATCCGCAATTTTCTGAATCAGGCGCGCCTTTGGCACCTGGTATGGAATTTCCGTCACAAGAATCTGGTAGGTTCCACGTGCAAGCGTTTCGACCTGCCAGCGTGCGCGCAGCCGAAAACTGCCGCGCCCGGTGGTGTATGCCTCAAGAATATTCGCCGGCGCCTCGACAAGAATACCCCCGGACGGAAAATCCGGGCCTGGCATCAGGCTTACGAGTTTCGCAACCGTCGCCTTTGGAAAACGAATCAGATGCAGCAGGGCAGCCGCAATTTCATCCACATTGTGAGGCGGAATGTTCGTCGCCATACCAACGGCAATGCCAGCCGCCCCATTCGCAAGAAGATTGGGGAAGCTTGCCGGAAGAACAACGGGTTCGGACGCCTCGCCGTCATAGGTTGCGCGAAAATCAATGGCGTCTTCATCAATGCCATCCAAAATTAACTTCGACACTTCCGTAAGGCGCGCCTCCGTATAACGCATGGCGGCGGCGTTATCGCCATCGACACTGCCAAAATTCCCCTGCCCGTCAATCAGCGGATAGCGAATGGCAAAGGGTTGGGCAAGACGCACAAGGGCCTCATAAACGGCCACATCACCATGGGGGTGGTACTTGCCGATCACGTCACCAACGATACGCGCGCATTTCTTGTAACCGGCGCCGGGATCGAGGTTAAGCTCGCGCATTGCATATAAAAGGCGCCGATGGACCGGTTTGAGCCCATCGCGCACATCGGGCAAGGAACGCGACGTAATCGTGGAAAGGGCGTAGGCCAAATAGCGTTCGCCCAAGGCCTCGGCAAAGCCGATATCACGAATTTCAGGAGTGGTGACTGTTTTCGACATTCGCGCTTTTTACACCAGATCCTGTAGTCATTTCCACTAAACACGCAAGAAATCGTGATCTCGCGGCAGGCTCGGCCGCATGATGTGCAGCAAAAACATGGCGGGAAAGAAAGTGACCCGTCAGGGAAAGCCCGGCCCGGATGGCCTCGTCATCCCATGGCACCGCGGCGATTAAAAAGGCCGGCAAAGGCAGAAGACGCGCAGCGTAAGGCGCTCCAGCGGCGGTCGAGACAGCGCGACCGGAGTTCGGCGAAACATAGCGCAAATCCGTCGTCGCCCCCGTCGCCGCGCAGGCGCTGAGATCAAGCCCATAACCAAGCTCGGCCAACAACAGCAATTCCCAATGCACATAGGCACAGGGCCATGCCGGGCCAGACAGGGATTCGAGAAAATCAACAAAACCGAGATAGGCGCGAAGATGGGACTGGCGCTCGGGAAAAGCCGCATCCGTGATTGCACAAGCCGATGTCAGCGCCGCAAGGCGAAGGGCGTCGTCCAGAACGTCGCCCACAAAGCTGCGGTTTATTTCAGAGCTCCAGCTTCCAAGCTGCTCGTTCAGCCGTGCCCGCCAGCGTACGTTGAGTAGATTCCCAGACTGGTAGATCCCCCGCGCCCGACGGCCAACGCCACCATGGACGATCCCCATATGCCGGCCATGTTCCCGCGTGAAAAGCGTCGCGATCGTACTGGTTTCACCATGCTTGCGCGTACCCAGAACAATGCCGTCGTCGGTCCATTCCATTATCAGGCACCGTAATCTAGACCAAAGTCGCGATAATGCTCTGGATTGTCGATCCAGTCCTTTCGGACTTTGACGCGAAGAAAAAGATGCACCCGTTTTTCAAAGATCGCTTCCAGGTCTTTCCGCGCGGCAATACCGACTTCCTTAATGCGGCGGCCGCCTTCACCCAACACAATGGCTTTCTGGCTGTCACGCTGAACGAAGATCGACTGTTCAATCCGAATGTCGCCTTTCGCACGCTCGGCAAAGTCTTCCGTCGTCACAGCCAGGGAATAGGGGAGTTCCTGATTAAGCAAAAGAAACAGCTTTTCACGCGTAATTTCGGCGGCAAGCAATCGGGTGGGAATATCGGTGATCTGGTCCTCGGGATACATCCAGGGGCCGCTTGGCATGGACTTGGACAATTTTTCGAGAAGGTCGCCGGCCCCGTCTCCCTTCAGGGCCGAAATCATAAACGTTTCCGCAAAAATTCCGGTCGCATTCATTTCCTCAGAAAGACGAAGAAGATTTTCACGCCGGATACTGTCAATCTTGTTTAGAACGAGGGTCACCTTGCGGTTTCTCTCCTTCAGCCTCTCGACAATCCGCCTGGTGTCGCCAGAAAACCCGCGCGCCGCATCAACGATGAGAAGAATAGCATCGGCATCCTGAGTCCCACTCCAGGCGGCGGCCACCATCGCACGCTCCAGCCGTCGTTTTGGCTCGAAGATGCCCGGCGTATCCACGAAAACAAGCTGCGCATGCCCACGAACGGCGATGCCGCGCACAAGGCTTCGCGTCGTCTGAACCTTCGGGGTAACAATGCTTACCTTTGCACCCACGAAGCGGTTGATTAGAGTCGATTTTCCAGCATTCGGCGCCCCGATGACGGCGATAAAACCAAAGCGTCGCGCTGCTTCATCTATCATGGCCGAACCCCTACGATTGCTTCAAGCAGCGCCGCCGCTGCCAGAATTTCGGCAGCCCGCTTTGATGACCCGCTTGCGATGCAGGGTGCAAAACCTGCAATTTCGACCTGCACTTGGAAGACCGGCTTATGGTCCGGCCCGTCCTGCGCGATGGTCTGGTAGTGAGGAAGCACCAGCCCACGTGCCTGAACCCATTCCTGAAGCTGTGTTTTTGGATCTTGGGGTGGGAGCGGCATCTCTTCCAGCAAGACTTGCCAATGCCGCTCAATAAAACGCACACCCGCCGCAAGGCCGCCATCCAGGTAAAGCGCCGCGATAACGGCTTCCAGCGCATCGGCAAGACAGGCAGGATTTTCACGAATTGCCATCGCGTCCTCGCCTTCAAAAAGACGAAGATGATTGCCAAGGTCAATCGTTATGGCAATTCGCGTCAGGGCCTCGCGGCAAACCAGGGCGGCATGGCGCTTGGCAATTTCCCCCTCCGCCTCGGCAGGAAAGCGGCGCAACAAAAGATCGGCAACGACCAGGCCCAGGACCCGGTCCCCCAGGAATTCAAGGCGTTCGTAATCGGGCCTGGTGGCGGAAGCGGCGCTTGAGTGGGTCAAGGCCTCCTCCAGCAGGGCTGGATCCGCAAAGCAGTGACCAAGCGCATCGGTCAGAGAAACGCGCGCAGCGGATACCCCTTCCATCAGTCGATCGACTGGAAAACACGGCGGAAACGAATGGCGGTCGGCCATTTCCAGAATTCCCAGAAACGCGCGCCGCCATTTACCGAAAAAAAGAGAACCTCGGCACGCCCGACAAGGTTTTCTTCTGGAATGAACCCCACACCATGCTTGGCCCGGCTGTCGAGGGAATTGTCCCGATTGTCCCCCATTGCGAAATAGTGGCCGGGCGGAACCTTGTAAACGGGCGTGTCGTCAAGACGCCCTGTGTCCGATGTCTCAAGGATGCGATGGCGCCGTCCGCTCGGCAAGGTTTCAACATATTGCCTGATGGCCTGGGCCCCATAGGCATTTCGTATTGTGAAATCCTCAACCTGCTTCCGCTCCACAAGCGTGCCATTGATGTAAAGGCGGCCCTTCTTCATCTGGATTGAATCCCCAGGCAAGCCGATGATCCGCTTGATGTAGTCTGTGCTGTTGTCTGAAGGTAGCTTGAAAACGGCCACATCACCGCGTTCCGGCGGCGTAAAGAAGATTCGATCCGCAATCAGGGGCAGACCGAAGGGCAAGGAATAACGGCTGTACCCATAGGAAAATTTTGAAACAAACAAGTAGTCGCCTACCAAAAGCGTGGGCACCATCGAGCTGGATGGAATGTTGAACGGCTCATACGCAACCGTGCGCGCAACCACCGCAATGATAATTGCGTAAACGATGGTTCGAACCGTTTCCCACAAACTTTCTTTTCTTTTTTGATATGCGAATAGCCCTGGCATGTTTCTCAATCCGTTCCTTATTTATCTTCCGACGGAGCAGCATAGATGATGACGCTGGCCTGCGCATAAGGGTATTCGTCGCTTAACGACAGTTCGACTTTTGCCGCCATCCCTGGCGGCGTAATTGCCACCATGCGCCTGGCTGCCCCGCCAGTTAATTGAAGCGTCGGCCTTCCGGAAGAGTCGTTTACAACCCCCATGTCACGCCAAAAAACGCCGTTACGGAAACCGCTCCCCAGGGCCTTGGCGCATGCCTCCTTGGCAGCAAAACGCTTGGCATATGTAGCAGCCTTGCCCAAGGGGCGTCGCGCCGCCTTGCGTCGTTCAGCCTCGGTGAAAAGGCGGTGGGTGAAACGCTCGCCAAAGCGCGAAAGCGTACGTTCGATCCGGCGAATGTCAACAAGGTCGCTGCCAAGGCCCAGAATCATATTGAAGCACCCTGCGGCATCCTGGAGGCGCTCGCGTCTCGGGCGGCATCCATCACGGCCCGCATTTTCAAAATGCTTGCTTCAAGACCCATAAAGACCGCCTCGCCGATTAAAAAATGACCGATGTTCAGCTCAACGATTTCCGGAATCGCGGCGACGGGTCCAACCGTATCAAAGCAAAGGCCATGACCCGCATGGCATTCAAGGCCGATCGCGGTGGCATGGCGCGCGGTTGCAACAAGACGTCCAAATTCGTTTTCGCGCGCCGTCGCGCGCGCATCGCAATAACACCCGGTGTGCAGCTCAACCGCCGACGCACCAAGCTCTTTTGCAGCATCCACCTGGGAAAAATCCGGATCAATGAAAAGCGCGACCGCAATCTTCGCATCCTCCAGTGCCGCGACAAAGGGCGCCAAATGGCTTTTTCCAACAACCGTGTCGAGGCCACCTTCCGTCGTCAATTCCTGCCGTTTTTCAGGAACCAGGCATACGGCATGGGGAAGCAGATCAAGAGCAATTGCGCGCATTTCCGGCGTCGCCGCCATCTCAAGATTAAGCGGCAGCCCACCTTTCCTGGCGAGCGCGGCAATATCAGCATCTAGAATGTGACGGCGATCTTCGCGAAGATGAGCAGTGATGCCGTCGCCCCCCGCACGCGAAACGACGTCTGCCGCCCGCAGCGGGTCCGGGTGACCCCCTTCACGCGCATTGCGAAGGGTTGCCACATGATCGATATTGACGCCTAACCGAAGCCGCTCAGTCATCGGAATCAATTTTGCTGTTCGCCGCGCGGCGCATCGCGCCCCGCAGTTTTCCGGCTTCGCGGCGATGATGGCGGCGACGCTGATAATTGGCCACGATTGTCCTGATCGGCCAGTAAAAAACAAATCCCGCAAGGATTGCTGTTGGCACGCCGCCTATTGTCATTGGCCAAAGCAGCCAGTCCGGGTGATTCAGGATAATCTGAAGCGTCAGCGTATTTGGAGCCGTCTGTGTTGCATCGGTTTGCAGCAGCCAGTTTCCAAAATTGAAACTCCACAGCCAGATAAACGGAAACGTCCACGGGTTGCCAACGACCGTGCCAAGCGCCGAGGCAAGCACATTGCCGCCAATCAACCACGCAATCAGCGCCGCAAAAATAATGTGAAAGCCCATGAAAGGTGTAAAGGAAATCGCCGCGCCACAAGCAAAACCGGCAGCAATGCCGTACGGCGTTGCCGGCAGGCGACCAACACGGTGCAGCAGATAACGCATGGCACGACCCCAGCCAAGCTTTGGCCAAAGAACATTGCGCACGTGATGCACAGGGTGCAATTTTTTATGACGTTTGAAAAGCATCGTGAACGATCTCAGATCTCAACAAGTCAGGCAGTACGGTACGTATACCAGCTTCCAGCCCTTTCTCAGCCGCGCGCGCGCTCAACAGTATTGATCACCGGAGAAGCGCGAAGGGCGGCAATGATGCCGGTCAGGTGCTTGGCATTCTCAACCTCGATATTAATAACCAACTCAAAAAAATCGGCAGAACGATCGGTAATTTTTAAATTGTTAATGTTGCCGCCATTGTTCGCAATGACCGTTGAAAGGCTGCTGAGGGTTCCCGGCTCGTTCAGGACAACCATCTGCACCCGCCCGGCATGAGCGGCGGTCGCCGCAGCCTCGGCACCGACATCCCATGCCACGTCCAGCCAATGGTCCGCCAATTCATCAAAAGAGGAAAGAACCTCACAATCGATCGTATGAATCATAACGCCCTTTCCTTTCGTCACGATGCCCACGATCCGATCCCCCGGCAGTGGACTGCAGCACGCCGCGTAATGCACCGCCATTCCGGGAATAAGGCCCCGTATCGGGATGGGAGTTTTCCCCGATTTTTTCTTGCGCTTACGCCAGGAAATGGCGATGACGTTTCCGGCACGCGAACGAAATGCTTTTCCTGGAAAGGCCGTTTTAAAGATCTCTTCGACCGTATAGCGCGCTTCGCCAAGAGCCGCATAAAGATCGTCGGCGGAATCACAATGAAAACTTTTGCAGATATCTTCTAGACGTTTCCCGCTGAGATCGACTCCCTCTTTCTGGAGCTTTCGCTCAAAGATTGCCTTTCCCAATTGCATATATTGGCCGCGCTGTTTCGAGCGTACGAAACGACGGATGCACATACGCGCCTTGCTTGTAACGGCAAATGCTTCCCAGGTTGGTGAGGGCGTTTGCGCTTTTGATGTGATTATTTCGACCTGATCGCCATTATGAAGCTGACTGCGCAGCGGCAACATGCGTCCATTTACTTTTGCACCAACGCAGGTATTGCCAACCTCCGAATGCACAGCATAGGCAAAGTCCACCGGCGTTGCCCCATGGGGAAGAACAATCAAATCCCCCCTTGGAGTAAAGCAGAAGACCTGATCCTGAAACATGCCGAGCTTCGTTTCCTCGAGAAATTCTTCCGGACCGGAGGCGTTCTCCAGCAATTCCAGTAATTCTCGAAGCCAGCGGTATTGGCGCCCGTCCGTGCCATTGGCAAGCCCCCCCTTGTACTGCCAGTGCGCAGCTACACCGTGTTCGGCAACATCCTGCATTTCATGGGTGCGAATCTGAACCTCTACCCACTGCCGTTCCGGACCGATAATACCGGTATGAAGCGAACGGTACCCGTTTGGCTTCGGTGTGCTGATGTAATCCTTGAAACGCCCAGGCACCACCCGGTAACGCTGGTGTAAAACACCAAGCGCCCGGTAACAATCCTCTGGATTGGCGACAACGACACGAAAGGCCATGACGTCCGACAATTGCTCGAAGCTGATGTGTTTGTGCTCCATTTTTTTCCAGATGGAAGATGGCTTTTTTTCTCGCCCCGAGAGCGTTACCGAAACGCCGCCGTCCCGAAACGCGGCCTCAAGCTCCTGAAGGATTTTTGGTATTTTTACGCCGCCCTCCTGCCGCAAATAGCTAAGCCGGGCGAGGATGGAATTCAGCGCATCTGGGTTTAACTCTGCAAACGCCAAATCCTGCAATTCGTCCTTCATGACATGAAGACCGATGCGGTCTGCCAGAGGCGCATAGATATCCATCGTCTCCCTGGCGATGCGCCGGCGCTTTTCCGGATCCTGGATATAGTGGAGGGTGCGCATATTGTGGAGACGGTCGGCAAGTTTTACGAGAAGCACGCGAATGTCATCGGACATCGCCAGCACGAGTTTGCGAAAGTTTTCCGCCTGCTGCGTACGATCGGACTGAAGTTCGATCCGCGAAAGTTTTGTAACGCCATTGACCAGGGCGGCAATTTCCGAACCAAATTGACGTTCAATCTCGTCAAGGGTGGTTAGCGTGTCCTCAACGGTGTCATGGAGCAGCGCCGTCGCAATGGAAAGGCCACCAAGCTTCAACCCCGTCAGGATGCCGGCAACTTCAAGGGGGTGTGAAAAATAGGGGTCTCCCGATGCGCGCTTCTGGGAGCCATGCGCCTTCATCGAAAAGACATAGGCGCGATTTAGCATTTCCTCATCAACAGAGGAATCGTACGCCTTGACGGCATCCACCAATTCAAATTGCCGGATCATCGGCGATCACACCTCCCTAGAGTCGCAAATTGGGAGAAATGCAGCCGCTGTAGAAACAAAAAAATCAGAACTTCGGCGGTATCCGATAGAAAATCAGAAAACCACCGTTTCCTCATGCCTTGTCCTGGTCGGCCGCTTCTTCCGCTTTATCGTCCAGAACGGCTGCTGCACCCACTTCTTCGACAACAGACAGCACGTCTTCCGCAATTTCTTCGCTGGGGTTGGGTTCCCCAACTTCCGCCGCGTGCTGCTGTTCCTGTTCGACAAGTTCCAGGATGTCTTCTTCCGGCTCCTCAACCTTCACATGCTTTTGCAGAGCACGCACCTTTTCCTCCCGAAGACCGTCCAGGTCGATCGTCGCCTCGGCAATTTCACGCAGTGCTACAACCGGATTCCGATCCTGATCCCGCCCTACGGTGGGCGTGGCCCCGGCTGTGATTTCCCGGGCACGCTGCGCCGCAAGTATCACAAGCTCAAAACGGTTCGGTATCCTGGTAACGCAATCTTCGACGGTAACGCGGGCCATAGATAGGACGCCTCTCGGTTAAAACATGGGAGTATCAAGGAATATATTGCTGCACTGCGCTATGTGCAAGTCAGGAAGAGGGCTGGCGGGGGCCGTGCCGCACCCTATCCCCTTTGTTTTTCAGCGGAAAGGCCTGTGAATCCTTATCCAGCCGACGGATCATCTCGGCAATTGGAAGGCCCAGAGCCGGATGCCGCCAATCCGGCGCAATTTCGGCCAGGGGCAACAGGACGAAGGCACGCGCCGGAAGGCGCGGATGCGGGATGGCAAGCCCCTCCATCTCAAGGACCCGATCGTCCCAGGCCAGCAGGTCCAGATCGAGCGTCCGGGCGGCGTTTCGTTGCCGCCGCTCACGCCCAAAATCATGTTCAATATGAAGACAAAGCGCGAGCAGCGCCTCCGGCGTCTGTTCCGTTGCCACCGCCGCCACTCCGTTCACGAACCATGGCTGGTCAGAAGGTGGCTGAGGCGCGCTTTCATACCACCGGGAACGCCGCACAATCCGCACGCCCGCCGCCACCAAGGCAGCAAGGGCCGCTTCGCAGGTTTCCATTGGCGAATGATAGGCAGGCGCCGCCAGATTCGAACCCAAGCCGATCAGGATCATGCCCCGAACATTCCTTCTTTCCCCATCGGATGCCAGGTTGAACCGACACCACAAGCCCCTAGAATAGTCCACTTCGCCGAACCCACCAAAGGCACTCTGGCCTCTCTTGAAAATTGACGGAGCCACACCCATCAAATCCCGGATCCCAGGAAAGATCGAACCGGCGGCGAATTGTCCGCTCTGTCCGCGCCTTGCAGCCTTTCGAGACGCGAATCGAAAAACCTACCCCACTTGGCATAACGCCCCGGTGCCTGCCTTCGGAGCACTAGACGCAGGCGTGCTAATCGTGGGGCTTGCCCCCGGACTGAAGGGGGCAAATCAAAGCGGCAGGCCCTTCACCGGCGATTACGCTGGCGACCTTCTTTACCGCATGCTTGGAAAATATGGTTTTACCAGCGGCACTTACGGCGCAACGGCCACGGACGGCCTGACGCTTGTCGATTGCAGGATTACAAATGCCGTGCGATGCGTCCCGCCAAAAAACCGGCCGACGACAACCGAAACAAACATGTGTGGTGATTTTCTAAGCAAGGAAATCGCCACCATGAAAAAACTCCGCGTCCTGTTTGCCCTTGGCCTGGTGGCCCACCGCGCCATCTTGAAAGCATTGGATGTAAAACGCAGTTCCTGTTCTTTCCGTCACGGTGCCTGCCACCCGCTTCCAGATGGGTTATGGCTGTTCGATAGCTATCATTGCTCGCGCTACAATACGAACACGGGCCGACTGACGGAGACGATGTTCGAAACCGTCATTCGCGACATGCGAGCGCATCTCAGCGGCGGTTAAGGGACAGCGTCATCCGTAACGCTCCTCTTCCCACGGGTCGCCTTCGTTGTGATAGCCACGCTCTTCCCAGAAACCGGCACGGTCTTCCGCAAGGAATTCTATTCGGCAGACCCATTTCGCACTTTTCCAGAAATAGCGCTTTGGAACGACAACACGGACCGGACCGCCATGTTCCCGCGCCAATGGCTTTCCTTCCCAGCTATGGGCAAGCAGCACGTCATCGTCATCAAAATCGGCCAGAGACACGTTCGTTGTATAGCCATCGAAACTGTGGAAAAGAACAAACCGCGCCTCCGGCAAAGGCTTGGCGATGGAAAGCAGGTGCCGGGCGCCGACCCCCTTCCAGCGATTGTCGTAGCGCGACCACGACGTCACGCAATGAATGTCCGAAACGCTTTCGATCTGTGGCTGCGCCAAAAAGGTAGCCATATCCCAGGCAAAGGGCTTAGCAACCTGGCCGTCAATACGCAGATGCCATTTTTCCGGCGCGACCGAAGGCTGCACGCCAAGATCCAGAACCGGCCAGTTCTTGACTTCGCGTTGCCCCGGAGGAAGGCGATCCCGTTCACTATCCCCTGCCTTCCCCGTAAGCAAGCGCCCTTCCCTTGCCCATTCCTCTTTGCGACGAACAAGCTTTCCGCGTATTTTTCCAAGCAAGCCTGCATCTTTTTTCGTCATTTTTGCACCCGCGTTCAGCCCTTATCCCGCACGAGACGTTCTTTTTGACGCTGCCATTCGCGTGCCTTTTCCGATGCGCGTTTGTCCGATTTGCTCTTGCCCTTCGCCATGCCCAGGGACAGTTTTGCGATGCCGCGATTGTTGAAATAGAGCGATAGCGGAACCAGGGTCATGCCGTCCCGCTTCACTGCCGCCAGAAGCCGGTCCATTTCACGGCGGCGGACCAACAGCTTGCGCGGGCGCATCGGCTGCTGATCCTCGTGGCCAGCGGCCGCATATTCCGCGATGTGCATGTTAAACAGGTAGAGTTCGCCGCCTCTTTCCGTCGCGTAGGACTCGTTCATCGAACAACGGCCAAGCCGCAGCGATTTCACCTCTGGACCGGTCAGGATAATGCCCGCCTCCAGGGTTTCTTCGATCATGTAATTGTAACGCGCCTTCCGGTTTTGCGCCACAAAGCGATCAGAGGTGCGTGCGTGCGCCATCAAGGCACTCAGGCCAGCAGGCCGGTCGATTCAAGCACCTTGCGAATTCGTTCTTTGTTCGCCTGGGAAACCTCCACAAGCGGGAGCCGCAATTCGCCCGAACAATGGCCCTGAAGGCTTGCCGCATATTTCACGGGACCTGGATTCGATTCAACAAACAACGCCCCATGCACCGGCACCAGCCGGTCTTGAATCTCGCGGGCAGTTGCGTAATCGCCTCCCATCCACGCCTCGTGCATCTCGGCGAGCAGTCTTGGTGCAACATTCGCCGTCACCGAAATACACCCATGACCACCTTCGCCAAGAAACGCGAGCACCGTGGCGTCTTCGCCGGAAAGCTGACAGAAATCCCGACCGATCGCCCGGCGCGTTTCCGATGGGCGGGCCAGATCGGCCGTGGCATCCTTCACGCCAAGAATGTTCGGCAATTCCGCAAGCCGCGCCATCGTCGCCACCGACATATCAACCACACAACGGCCCGGAACGTTGTAAAGGATGATCGGAAAATCGACGGCGTCGTGAATGGCTTTGAAATGTTGATACAGCCCTTCCTGGGAAGGCTTGTTGTAATAAGGCGTAATGACAAGCGCCGCATCTGCGCCAGCCTCCTTGGCGTGGCGCGTAAGCAGGATCGCTTCTTCCGTCGAATTCGACCCCGTTCCGGCAATGACGGGTACGCGACCCTTAGCTATTTCAACGCAAAGCTCCACGACCCGCATATGTTCGGCGTGGCTCAACGTCGGCGATTCACCTGTTGTCCCGCACGGCACCAGGCCATGCGTCCCCTGTGCAATTTGCCATTCGATGAAGGCGCAATAGGCGGTTTCGTCAATAGCACCGTCGCGAAAGGGGGTTAGAAGCGCGACAAAAGAACCTTTAAACATTTTATGCTACCAATCCTTACTGCTCCGCGGAACATAGCCCTAGCTTCCTGTGGCGGCAAGGGTTGGAGCATATGTTAAAATTCAACAATGGCCGTTATAGGGCCGTTGCAGGGATATGGCCATTTTCAACGCCCCCTTTTGATGGATGCGCACGGTTTTGCTTCAAATACTTCACCTTCCCATTTCCGCCTTTTTTCCCGCTCGCAGGATGACCTTGGGCATTTTTCTTGCCGCCCTTGCATGCCTTGCGGCAACCCCCGCAAAGGCCAAAACCGGCGAAAAAGAAAAAGAAGCCACGCCGATCCTTCTTTCCGTTGCCGATTTCGGCACCTATCGGCGCGCCTTCGCCGAGGCCGATAAAAATCGCTGGAAGAAGGCCCGCGTGCTCGCCGCCCTCGCCCACAACCCGTTGCCGGGCGAAGTGATCCAATGGCTTTATTACACCCGGCCGCAAACGAGGGCTTCCTTCGACGAAATCGCGACATTTCTTCGGGGTCACCCGGATTGGCCGCGCCAGCGCCTTCTTCGTCAGCGCGCCGAAGAAGCCATGCCCAGCCACCTGCCGGACGAAGCAATCCTTGCATGGTTTACCGATTACCCGCCGGTGACGACCCACGGACGCATCCTTTTTGGCGAGACGCGTTTGCGCAGCGGCGACCGTGAAGGTGGCGAAGACTATTTGATAGAAACCTGGCGTCACAAAAATTTTTCCCGCCACGCGGACCGGCGCTTCCTGTCCCGTCATCGAAAACTTTTCAGCAAAGAAGACCATGTGGCACGGATCGACCGCCTGTTATGGGAAGGGCGTCACGGAGAAGCCAAACGCATGCTGTACCGCGTCGATCCAGACCAGCGCAGCCTGGCCATCGCGCGAATCAGCCTGATGAAAAAATCCTGGGCAGTCGACAAGGACATCGCCCGCGTCCCAAAGCATTTAAAAGCCCACCCCGGCCTTCAATACGAACGCCTTCGCTGGCGGCGGAAAAAAGGAAAAACGGAATCGGCCCGTGAAATTCTTGAACATCCACCCGAAGACCTTGGCCAGGCAAAGCATTGGTGGCGGGAACGCGTCATCATCGTTCGCCGCCTGTTTCGCGAAGGCTATTATTCGGAAGCCTACCGCCTGGCCAAAGGGCATGGGCAGACGGCTGGCGAAGGCTACGCCGAGGCGGAATGGCTGGCTGGCTGGATTGCGCTTCGTTTCCTAAACGACCCTCAGGTCGCATTCATCCATTTTACAAACCTCTACCGCGTCGTGCGGTACCCGATCAGTCGCGCACGCGGGTCCTATTGGGCGGCGCGTGCGGCAGAGGCCATGGGTGCACGCAGCACACAAGGGCGCTGGTACCGGATCGCCTCGCAATATTTGACGACCTATTATGGGCAACTGGCTGCGGAACGTCTCAATGGTGCCCAGGCGACCCCCCTGCCACCACCGCCGAAGCTTTCGCCGGAAATTGTGAACACCTATGAGGCGCTTCCGCTGGCCCGGGTTGCGCGTCTGCTTCAAGAGATTGGCGCGACAAAGCACCTTCGGCTTTTCATCCTGCAGCTTGCGAAACAAATGTCGACACCCGAAGCCTATGCGTGGCTTTCGGATTTTGCCCTTTCGCTGGAACGCCCTGACCTGGCCATCGCCATAACCAAACGGGCGCAACGCCAGAACATTCTTCTTTTTACGCGTGGCTACCCGACCCTGGAACTTCCAAAGAAAGAGCCAGAACCAGCGCTGGTTCTGGCTGTAACCCGGCAGGAAAGCGCGTTCGATAAAGGCGCCAGAAGCCCCGCCAACGCACTCGGCCTCATGCAACTTCTTCCGCGAACGGCCCGCGGTGTCGCGCGCACGCTTCGCCTTCGCTATTCCAGGAAAAAACTTCTGAGCGACCCCGACTACAACATCCAGCTTGGCGGTGCCTATCTCAATGGCCTGATCAAGGAATTCAATGGCTCTTACGTTCTGGCAATTGCCGCTTATAACGCCGGTCCCACCCGGGTCCGGCGATGGATTCGCGCAATGGGCAACCCCCGCGAAGCCGGCGTCAGCACAATTGACTGGGTCGAATCGATCCCCATTCACGAGACGCGAAATTATGTGCAGCGCGTTCTGGAAAACCTGCAGATCTATCGCATGCGGTTAAATGGCGGGGCTTTCTTTCTGCAAACGTCCGAGGATTTGGTCCGCTAAAATCTAGCCGTAGAAAAGCCGGGGAAGAAACGTTGCCAGCGCTGGAAACAGCGAAAGAACCCCAAGGACGATGACCTGAATCACGATGAAGGGAAGCACGCCGCGATAGATATCCATCGTCTTGATGCTTTTCGGGGCCACCCCGCGCAGGTAAAAAAGCGCGAAACCAAAAGGTGGTGTCAAAAAGGACGTCTGCAAATTGATGGCCATCATCACGCCAAGCCAGACCGGATCAATCCCCATCTGCAGCAGAATTGGCGCAACAATTGGCACAACAACAAAAATGATCTGAATGAAGTCCAGGAAAAAGCCCAGGATGAACATGACGGCCATAACAAGCACCATCGTGCCGACCACGCCACCAGGAAGGCCTGTCAGGGCTTCGCGAACCATGTCGTCGCCGCCATAGCCTAAGAAAACGAGGGAAAGAAGCGATGCCCCGATCAGAATGACAAAGACCATCGAGCTGATTTGCATGGTCGAGCGCAAAACCTCGCGCAGAATATCGGCCACGAAGATACGCCGCAGGCTGATAAACAGCCCAAAGGCGAGCAGCAGGCAAAGCCCGACCGCCAGGAACAGCTTTGTCTGATCGACCAACGACGCTTGCGCGTTGCCCAACGGAACCCCATCGCCAAAGCTTAATCCCACAAGCCCGACAAGGCTGAGGCCGGCAAGATAAACCGCCCGGCTGCGCGTTTTCTCAAGCCGAAAGCCGGCAAGAAGAACTGAGCCGACGGCCCCAACGGCGGCGGCCTCCGTCGGCGTTGCGATGCCGGTGAGAATAGACCCAAGCACAGAAACGATGAGCAGGACTGGTGGAATTAGGGAATGAAGTATCTGCCGCATGAGCATGGCTCGACTAATCGCGTCACGCTCAGCCTTGGGAATGGCAGGTGCCGAATCCGGATCCAGAATGGCCTTGCCGATCTGATAGACGATATAGAGCCCAACCAGCAGCAGGCCTGGCAAAAGCGCGCCCGCAAACAGATCACCGACGGAAACCGTCTTCGGGGAAAAATTACCCATCGCAATCTGGGCCTGCTGGTAGGCGGAAGAAAGCACCGCCCCCAGCAAGACAAGCACGATGGATGGGGGAATAATCTGTCCCAGGGTTCCAGCCGCACAGATCGAACCGGTTGCAAGTTTCGGATCGTAGCCGCGCCGCAGCATCGTCGGCAGTGACAGCAGGCTCATCGTTACGACCGTCGCCCCGACGATCCCGGTTGCAGCCGCCATCAATGCCCCGACAATGGTCACCGAGATTCCAAGCCCGCCACGAAGCGAGCCAAACAGCATGCCCATCGAATCGAGCAGTTCCTCGGCAATGCGGGAACGTTCAAGCATGACGCCCATAAAAACGAAAAGCGGCACGGCGACGAGAATCTCGTTCGTCATCGTGCCGAAAACCCGCTGGGGAAAGGCTGTGAGAAACACGGGGTCGAACACACCAAGCAAATGGCCAATCCCGGCAAAAAGCAGGGCCGTACCGGCCAATGTAAACGCCACGGGAAAGCCCATCAGAAGAAAGGCACAGAGCGTGACGAACATGAGGATGTTGAGAATGTCCCCCATGGGTTAGAGTTTCCTCGGCTGTTCCAATTGCGTCGTTTCGCGGCCTGCGAGCACAGCAAGCGCATGAATGGCCATCGAAATTCCCTGGAAAACGAGCAGAACCGCAAAGACGAGCATGACGGCTTTCAGCAGGTAGATGGCCTGAATGCCGCTCGTTTCCCGTGACCCCTCCAGAACGGCCCAGGAGGCGGAAACGTAGGGCCAGGCCATAATGAAGAGTGCGACACAGACCGGTATCAAGAAAACAAAAACGCCGATCAAATCGATCAGCGCCTTGCGTTCCGGGGACACCTCACGGTAAAAAATATCGATACGGACATGCCCGTTGTGAAGAAGCGTGTAGCCAGCACCCAGCATAAAGAGGACGCTGTGCATATAAAGAATCGATTCCTGCATCCATATCGCATTCGCCCCAAAAACATACCGCATCAGGACAATGACGAACTGGGTGCCGGTCATGGCTAACGCCACCCAGGCAATTTTGCGCCCGATCCGATCGTTCAATCGATCGATGCCCTGCGCAAGTCTTATAAGAAAATTCATACGGGTTCCTTCAACGCGCCCTCAATATCCCTTTCCTGTATAGGGGAAAGGAGCAACGCTTGCCAGATTGCATCTCACCCCCTTCCACCTGCAGGCTGAAGGGAAGGAACCGCGAATGAGCACGACGTCTTCTGAAGAATACAGAAAACGATTTTTTACATCCCAGGATGGGCTGCGCCTTTCTTTTCGGGACTATGGCGATCCCCTGTCAAAAAAGACGCCACTTCTTTGCCTCGGCGGGCTGACCCGAAATGCCAGCGACTTTCACGATCTTGCCGGGCGGTTAAGAAACGATCGACGAATTCTTGCGCCGGATTATCGAGGACGGGGGCGATCCGAATACGATCCGGATTGGCGGAATTACCATCCACGCGTCTATCTGAACGACATTCGTCATCTGCTGGCCACAACGGGTGTGCACCGGGTTGCCGTTCTTGGCACGTCCCTTGGGGGCATTCTCGCAATGGCAATGGGCGCGGCCATGCCTACGGCGCTGGCCGGGGTGATCCTGAACGATGTCGGACCCGACATCCATGCGCCAGGTCTGGCACGCATCCTCGCCTATATTTGCAAAGATCGGCCGCAGCCGAATTGGAAGACTGCAGCAAAACACCTCGAAGCCCTTATGCCCGCCCTATCCATCACGACCGCCGCGGGCTGGGAAGCCTTGGCGCACAGAACGTATCGTGAGGGCGCGGACGGCGCCTTGCATTTCGATTGGGATATCAATATCGCCAAGCCGCTTCAAAGGCCTCAACAACCGCCGCAGGCTTTATGGCCGTTCTACCGTGCCATCCGTCACCTGCCTGTCCTGGCGTTCCGGGGCGAGCTTTCCGATATTTTGACGGTCAAAACCTTCAAGCGGATGGCGACAGAAAAACCAGACCTCGTCCGGGTAACCGTGATGGGCTGCGGCCATGTACCGCTGCTGGACGAACCGCCCGCCACGGCGGCAATCGAACACTTCCTTAACAGGCTCGATCTTAACAGGCGCGACCGCAAACCGAAGACGAACGGACGGCGTTAGGTTGTGTAGGCAGGTGCGGGCTCGGGTTCCGCTTCCTTCGGCGGCTCAATGGCCACCGAAACCGTCCCGATTGTCTCAACCGGCTGCAACACTTCGACATGACGGCAAGCGCCTTCTAAATAGGCTCCGGCATCAATGGCCAGTGTCTCGTGAACGACATCGCCGATCACGCGCGCCGTTTTCATCAACGTCACTTCGCGTGCGTTGATCTGACCGGTGACGGTACCGCGAACCTGAACGCTTTCCGCATCCACATCCCCCGTAATCTTTGCCGTCTCACCAACCGTCAGCGTTTGGCTGCGAACGTTGCCGTCCACAATGCCGTCGATCTGCAGATCGCCATTGCTGAGAAGATCACCAGAGATTTGTAAATTTGCGCTGATAATGGAAGGAACCGCAGGATCCGAAGCAGTACCTGCCCCGGACACCCTATCCTTCCCAATTTTTGAAAACATGTTTTCCCACCTTAAAAAACTTTGCCGGATTGTAGGGAGTMCCATTTACGCGGATTTCATAATGCACGTGAGGACCGGTGCTGCGGCCCGTGCTGCCCATCAAGCCAATCCGTTCGCGAAACCCGACACGCTGGCCTACCTTGACATTTATCCTATGCAGATGCCCATACCGCGTATGAATCCCACGCCCATGGTCGATTTCAATCATCTTTCCGTATTTGCCATTACGAGCGGCGAAAACAACGACACCGGATGCCGTGCTTAGAATCGGAGATTTGCGCACGCCGGCAAGGTCGACCCCATAATGAACGGCGGCGCGGCGATTGAACGGGTCCTTGCGGCGCCCATAGCTGCTTGCCATATAGAACGCGTCCGATGGCGTCACCAGCGGCAGCGTTCGCAACAACTGCTGCACACCGTCCCAACGATCAATGTCCATGTCCAGCCTGGCAAGGTCCGTGCGAAAGGCATCTTCCGGCGTACGATCCGTCCGCAGGGCCAGGAACGGACCACCCTGGCCAAGTTTGGCCGTAACCTCTTCCGAAAGGACGCGTTCGACATTGGGCCCAAGCCCGGCAATCAGCGTCTTCGTTTTTCCAAGACTCTTGCGAACCCGACTGGTCAATACGCGCACGACATCATGCTGCGAAATCTGAATTTCCGCCATCCAGATTTTAAGCTGTTTGTTCGCTTTGAGAATCCCCTCAAGACCGACCTTGTGCGTTTCCTCGCCGGAATCGGCCAGCGTCCGCTTGTCTTCGGTTTTGGCAGAGTCCTGCGGTGCAACGATGCCGAGAAGGTAGCTGTGATTCGCCTCCAGATTGGCGGCCGCCGAAGCGAATCTTTGCTGGGAATCCGCATATTGATTTAGAAGATCGCGGTACGCAAAAAGGGCTTCGGCAATCCGTTCGTTCTTTTCCGCAAGAATGCGATCCTTGGCAAAAAAGGCGTGGGTCGAATAGCCACCCCAGCCGACCAGCGTCGAGACAACAATCAAGATAACAAACTGTACGCCGTGAGAAAGGCTTACGAAGCGCACGCGACCGTTCGAACGCAAGATGATTTGCCGCTCTGGAAAGAGCCAATGGTGAAGGGTGAACAATTTCAGACGGGCCCATTGCAGCACGCGCACCAGCAACGGCGTTCGGTGTGAAACGGCCTTTGTGCAAAACACCCACAACCGGTGCATGCGCCCGCGACCAACCTCCCAAAAAATCTGAACGTGTTTCCCCATCGCTCCCAATGCCCTGCTTTTACGCAACCCAATTTTCAAAGGCGCGATAAAAAGCTAAGCCCTTAAAGTTGATGCCTTCTTTATACAAAGGCTCGCCAAAAAGTACCCGCAGGCGGGGCACCGTTCAAGGCCCAACTCGACCGCCGCGCATTAACGAATGAGTAATAAAATCGCTATTTTTTCGATAAAACCAAGGAATCTCAGGGTCTAACAGGCTTAACGACTGTGTTTGGTGATGGCGTCCGGCGAACCGGCCGCGTTGCGGCTTGCTGCCTGAAAGGCGTCGATATGCTCAAAAATCTTCACAATCGTGTCTTCCCCAAAATAGGGGTTGAGCAGAATCGCGCGCAACCATCGCCGACCACGGAACCGCGGAATCGAAAAAAAGGTGTCGTTCTCTTTCAGCAAAGAAACCTGCAACGCCTCGTTCCAGGCGTCCCATCCTTCAGAAGGCACCCATTGGGGCGTGCCGCGAAAACAAAGAACGTTGAGCTCCGGCCGGATGGCAAGCTCAAGAAAAGGCCGCGCGTCGATTTCTTGTACGAAGCGTTCCGTCAGACGGTAAGCCTCGTCGATAAGATGGGCATATCCTTGGCGACCAATATGCTGAAACGACAGCCAAAGCTTCAAAACATCCGGATAGCGGGTACCCTGAATGCTGATTTCACCAAGGTTCAGCATGTCATCCGGGTCCCGCATATAGGGCGCTTGAATGCGAAAGCTGTCCTGCAAGTGCCGAACGTCCCGAAACAGAGCCATGGCGCAGGTTTTCGAAACGTACAGCCATTTCTGCGGATTGAAGGAAAGTGAATCGGCGTGCTCGATCCCTTTTAAACGGCCACACTGCGTCGTTGAAAGGGCGAGTGCCCCACCAAAAACCGCGTCCACGTGGAACCAGAGTCCGTGCGCCTTGGCGATATCGTGAATGTCGGAAAGGGGATCGATGCTACCGACCACCGTGGTGCCGGCCGTCGCCACCACGCAAAACGGCGCTTGGCCTTCCCTCTTCGCCTGTCGGATTGCCCGCTCAAGATCGTCGGTATCCATTTTTGCGTCAGCCGTCATGGCAATGGGAATGACAGCTGACGTCCCAAGCCCCAGCAACATGGCCGCTTTTTGAATCGACGTGTGCGCCGCCTCGGACGCGAACAGAACCGGTTGCCGTTCCAAGACGGCGACGCCCTTGCCATGGGCATCGAAAGCCAGATTGCGTGCAACCGCCAATGCCTGAAGATTGGCCAGGCTGCCTCCGCCAAGCAACACCCCACCGGCATGCGTGCCAAGGCCGAAGAGCTCTGCAATCTCTTTCAGCAGCAACGGTTCCATGCGGGAAAAGATGGGTGACATTTCAACGCTCAGCATGTTGTTGTTCAGCGTCGAAGCGACAAAATCGGCAAGAACGGACATCGTCGTCGGCATCGTGTCCATATGGCCGATATAGCCTGGATGCGCCGCGTTCATCGAACCTGCGACAATCATCCGTAGCGATTCCATTAAGCGTTCTTTCGGAGCAGGCATCTCCGGAATGGCGACCATTGCCGGCAAATCTGCCTTTTCCGGCAATGGCGAACGGCTAAGCGCATCCGTCGCATGGGAAAGCACCAGATCCAGCACTTCTTGCGCCAAGGCATCGATTTCCGCACGGTTGTTACCATGGGGGTCAATGAAGGCAGAGCTGGGAAGCTTCAATCGATCCAAAACGGACCCTCCATCCAAACGGATAAGCGGGGCGGAATATGCCCCTATGCACACCAATCAACAAGCAGGAATTTTGCCGTGTCGAAGAAAAAAGCCAAGGATTTCTACCATTTTTATTGGAAATAAAATGACAGCCCTCGGCGCGACGCCTATTCTTACCTGTAAAGGCAAACTGGAGAACGCCCTTGGCAACCCCCAGCCACGATCAAAGCGAGGACCAAAGGCACAATCCGCGACCGATTGTTTACAGCTTTGCGGGCCTTGTTCCCGTTGTCCATCCTGAAAGCTTCATCCATCCAACGGCCGTCCTGATCGGCGACGTTATCGTTGGGCGCGGCTGCTATATTGGACCGGGGGCCTCTTTACGTGGCGATTTCGGCCGCCTCACCATCGGCGATGGCGCAAATGTTCAAGACAATTGCGTCCTCCATTGTTTCCCAGGCAAAGACACCCTTATCGAAACGGACGGCCATATCGGCCATGGCGCCATCCTGCACGGATGCACCATTCGCAAAAATGCGCTTGTCGGAATGAGCGCCGTCATCATGGATGGTGCCGAAATCGGCGAAAGCAGCTTCGTTGCTGCCATGTCCTTCGTGCCATCGGCATTTTGCGTGCCGCCGCGCACCCTTGTAGCGGGCATTCCTGCCAGAATTCGCCGTGAACTTACGGATGAAGACATTGCCTGGAAATGCCAGGGGACCAGGGAATATCAAAACCTTGCCGTTCGCTCGCTTGCGACCTGCCGGGCCGTACCCGCCCTCTCCGCACCCGAACCCAATCGCCCGCGATTGCCGGAAACCGACACAAAACCGTTGCAGAAAGCCCGTCGTAAAAAAAGCTAGCGTCGGACGTCAGGCCGGCACCAACAGATCGATCGTTTTTTCAGAAATTCGAATCTCCAACGGCAAACAGGCGATCAAATCGCCATCGCCTTGCACCGGGTCCCCCGGGGGGCCTTCAATCAACAGGCGATCCGTTTCAACAAGCGTCACATTTGCCATCCCGGAAATTTTTCCCCGTAAAATTCCCAGAATATTCAGCATGGTTGTCCAGGGTGCGCCGCCTTTAAACAGACAGACTTGAAAACTTGCCCGATCAAGGCGCGCATCCGGCGTGCAAATATACCGCCCACCGTAGAAATGCCCCTTTCCAATCACGACGGACGCAGCAGAAAATGTGCGCCCTGCCAATGTCACCTGATAGCGATTGGCGGTGTGACAAAACAGCTCTCGAAGAGTCGCCCAAGCATAAGCCCCCTTGCCGATCCATTTTTTCAACCTTGGGGAAATATTTTTCACCACATGGGCATCAAGCCCAACCCCTGCCATCATCGTAAAAAGACGCCCATTCGCCAGGCCAAGATGGCAGTGAAGCCTGTCCCCTTCCGCGATGACGGCGGCGATGGCCCGGGGGCGAAAAGGAAGAAGAATTTCAGCGGCCAGCACATTTGCCGTGCCAAGGGGAATGATGCCAAGGGGCAGGTTTCGGCCAAGCAGCCCGTTCACGACCTCACTGACGGTGCCATCCCCACCCGCGGCAACAACGGCATCCAAGAGGTCCCGGGAGGCCTCCCGGGCAAAGGCCTCGGCATCGCCTCGCCGGGTCGTCGCCTTGACGGTAAGCTCACAGCCCAGACGTTCCAATTCGCCCTTAACCTTTAGAAAACGGCCCCGGCAACACCGCCCTGCCGTTGGATTGTGGATAATCAGAATCCGTTTTGGGCGCTGCCCTTCAAGGGGGTGAGACTTGACCATGAATCCCGTCAGCGAAGGTCGTTAGCGATCATCCGGATCGTCAACTTTCTTCAATTGGCCTGAATGGAAATAGAGGCTTGCGGATTGATACCAGGAGATTGCCTCTTTGATTAACTGTGGGTCCGTCAGGGAACCGGGGCCGCCCTGGTTTGCGGGCAAACCATCGGTGACGGTCGGATCCCGGTTGACGTCCAGCACAACCAATCGACTGTCTTTCAGATAACCAAGTTTTTGATAGGTGCTGATAAAGGCCCGTTCGCGGCCTGTCTCTAGGCTAAAGATGTCATATCCGAAAAAGCGGCTTGAATAACTCAGCCCCAGCCACCCCAAAAGTGTTGGCCCAATATCAATCTGGCTCATCAGCCGCCCCATCACGCCGGGTTCGATCAACCCGGGCGCATACCAGATCATGGGAATATGGTAACGCGATGGTGGAAGGTCGGTCTTGCCCGCCGCCTTCGCCGTATGATCGGCAACAATAATGAACAGGGTGTTGTCGAACCATGGCTTTTCGGCGCTACGTCGAATGAAATCACCAATCGCCCAGTCCGTATATTTGACGACGCCTTCCCGATTTCCCTGCGGCAAGTCGATACGGTTTTCCGGAAACGTATAGGGACGATGGTTGGAGGTTGTCATGACGTGGGCGAAGAAACGATTGCCCTGCGCGTGTTCGCGATCCAGCTTGGCAAGGGTCAGTGAAAAAAGATCTTCGTCGGCAATGCCCCAGATGTTTTCGGCGTGAATGGTCACGCCTTCCTTCTCCGCATCGGTGCGGTCAATAACGGTGTAGCCATTGCCTCCAAAATAGGCATTCATGTTGTCAAAGAAGCCATAACCGCCATAAATCCAGTAGGGTATCCAGCCACCCTCTTTCATTTCCGAACCAAGAGTCGCCAGCCCTCCATTTTTCGGGCGCCGGACAATGCTTTGGCCTGGAATCGGCGGCGTCCCGACAGACAAGGCCTCCAATCCACGAACGGTTCGGGTGCCGGTTGCATACAGATTGGTGAACAACAGCCCCTGACCGGCCAGCTTGTCCAGTTCCGGCGTGAGGCCAAGTTTGTTTCCAAAAATGCCAAGGTATTCCGCCGAAAGGCTCTCAACAAAAACAAGAACAACGTTTACGTTTTTTGCGGGACTATGGGCCTGAACGTTTCGTTCAATCCCTTGAGCCTCAGTGAAGTTTGAACTCGGCTGATGGACGAGTGCGCGAATCTCTGAATTCAGATCGGCCGCCTTCAGCATCGGATAATATTTGTCATAGTCCAGCTGGTTGTTCCGGTAGGCATGGGCAAACGCGTAAAGGCCATTCGTCGACAGCTGCTGGACATAGGCGTTTGATTTTGTATCGGCAATCCCCTGATCCACAACGCCAACGCCCAGCGCAATGGCAACCCCCACGACAACGGGACGGCGCCAGCGAACCATCCGGGTTGACCGGGCATCGTTTCTGCCACGCGGCCAACTGAACCAGGAAACGACCGAACAAATGCCAAGGATGATCGCCATCCATAACGCGATCGGATAACTCTCGCGTATATTTCCAATTACCTCATGGGTATAGACGAGGTAATCGACTGCGATGAAGTCAAACCTGCCCCCGAACTCTTCCCAAAACGCGAACTCGGCAGCGGCGACGACGATAAAGAGGGCTAGGAACAGAGTCCCCCAAACGGCAGACCAGCGATTTTCCCACCTACCAAATGTGTGATGCTCGGAAAACTCGGGCAAAAACGCGTCATACACCGCCCACGCAAACAGAAACCACGGCAGAACGGCGAGGTCAAAAATAAGACCAACGCCCATAAAACGCGCCCATTCGGAAGGGGCAAACCCTTCGCCAGTGAAGAAGGCAAGACCGACCCGTGTTAAAATGGAAACGATCAAAAAACTTGCGGCGATCCAAGCCAGTCGCCTTGCGCCTCGGGTCATACCCGCCTCATTTCATTCATTTTTTTCATATCCACCTGGAATATCGGGAACGGATTGCTCTACAGCATATGTAACGGAAAGCAAAGAAAACAAGCCTTCGAATATGTGAGAGGCCGCCAGCGCCCATTCCTTCTTCTTATTTCTTCATTTCCGGGCGCAGTGGTTTGCCCGCCGCCTGTTTTTGTTCGATTTCCTCAACCGTCTTTTCAAGCGCGAGGAAACGTTCCGGCGTCGAGGGATGGGATGCCAGGAAACCGCCCTCTCGAATGGCTTGCGGATGCGCCGCCGCCATCCGCCGCCAGAAATACGCCGCCCCTTTAATTTCCAGCCCGCTCAACGCCATGATGTAGAGACCAACGTAATCCGCCTCCGCCTCAAAGGCCTGGCTATGCATCCTCCCCGCCAGACGGGAAAAGGTTCCCTGCGTGTTGACCCCACCGACCGATGCCAGAATATCCGCAAGGAGTCCCAGCATCGCGTTGCCCTGCTTTGCGGAAATATGTTCCATCGCGTTATGGGCAAGCTCATGGGCAATGACCGTTCCCAATTCGGTGTCGCTCTCCGCAAACCGAACCATGCCGCGCATGATGACAATGCGTTCTCCGTCGGCAAACGCATTTAGGGAATCATCACTGGCCAGCAGGACCGGGTAATCGCATCCCATTTCCGGCATAAGCGTCAGGCGTATTTCTTCCTCGCCGCGACGAACATCAAGGGTGAAGCTTTGTTTCCCTTTTGCGGCTTCGCCATAAAGCTTGGCAAAACCCTTGGGAGCGCCCTTGCCTTTCGGCACCGGCTTGTTATTGATCCGCAGCAGCAGATCGTGCTCGCGAAGGCCGGCCTTATCGGCAGGCGTCCCCGGAGCAACCCAAGCAATCTGCAATTGCTCGCTATCGCCAAAGACCGTCTTGGCGGCGCTGTGAAACTCTTCCGGAAAGTGATAAATGCTTGAAACACTTGCCCCGACCAGGGGAGTGACCCTGTCCCCACAAAAGGACAACCCGCCAACAAGAATGGGATAGGAAATCACAAACAAACGTCGATTGTTTTTCCGGGATTCCGTAAGCGCAATTTCGCGCTGCTTCTCCGCTTCCTTCGCAGCAAGAACCGGGTCGATCACGACGCGTTGCGTCGTCGGCGCACAGGCCCCCAGAAGAAAAAACAGCACCGCAAAGAGGGAAATCATGCGCACGGCCAGTGGAGTCCTTTCCTGTTTTTTGGCAAAACCCGGTTCAAAGCAGTCCAAGTTCGCGAAGTTCTGCCGCCATCTCTGGCGGCAGGCTCGCGTCCATATCACCTGAGCTTAAGTCTCCAGGCGCGCCCGCCTCTTCGAGGTAGCGCCATCCCTGCTGCGGCTTTCTGGGAATAAGCTGGGTCTTCACCAGTTCCCGGTCAAGGCGAATTTCGCAATAGCTGCGCCCTTCCGCATCCGTTTTCCGGTCGAGGCCGAGAATGCGCTGGCGGGCGCGGATATAGCCTTTGATGACCCAATAGATGGAGCCACCATCAAGGATAGCATCGGCACGCCGTGGCATATTGCGCGTACGCACATGAAGCGGCTTCCCATCTACAGGCATGCGCCTGCTCTGAACAGCGGCGAGGTGGTCGATGCTCTTCACACCGACCGCCATCTTCACAAGATGAAGGGTCATGGCCGTATTTTAGAGGAAACCCAACAGAGAAGGCCAGCGCCCATAGGGGAGACCTGCGGGAAAGCCCGTCACAGGGAGCAGGCCAAAAAAATCAGCCGATGCGCACGCCGATGGCGCAAAGTTCCGATAGGACCTTTTTGGCAAGCGGGTCCTCTGCGTCCTGAAGCCGATCCCGTATCACAACCTGCATCGCCTGAATATGCGCTTTGATCAGGGAAAAAGCCGCATCGTCCATTTCTTTCATCCCGCGCAAAAAACCACAAAGCGACTGGCCAATGTCGGTCATCAGCGGATAGCTGAAACTAACGCCCTGGCCTTTAATGTTGTGCGCAATATCAAAAAGCTCTCGCAAGGCATTTGCCTCGGCCTTGCCAGAAAGACCCTGGGCATCTTTCAAGAGCATTTCCATTCGATCCACATCCGGGCCAACCCATTCCGGGTAGGATTCCTGAAGTTGCGCAACCGCCTCTTCCGCGCGGCGAAGCGCCTCCATATCCATTTCGGCCTGCATGTTCCCAATCAAGCCAAGTTTCGAGCGCAGATGGTTTGACGGCGGAATGACCTCAACCTCTTCAGATTTGCTCCCCATGCCAATCTCCCTCCTTCCTTATCCTGCTAGAAGTTTATCGATATCACCCTCAGACAAATTATCGTCTGAAGCCTCCGTAATAATTTGCGCCCTTTGAAGGCTGCCTTTCAGGCGGTCTATCTGGAATCGCTGACGGTCCGGTCCGAAATAGCTTTTCTCACGAACAAACGCCGGCGGATTGTGAATAACGCCCATAATGCGTTGATAAATTGCTTTTGCCGAAACCGGTTTTGCCAGAAAATCCGTGACCCCGGCATTGACCGCCGCGCGTAAACGTCCAAATTCCGTGTGCCCGGTCAACATGATGATATGGACGTAAGGGTTCGGACTGTCCTTGGCGTTACGGACGAGGAGCGTAAACTCCAACCCATCAAGCGGCGACATGGCAAGATCCGTAAACACAATATCTGCCGGAAAATTACGAAGCTCCGTGAAGGCGTCTGCGCCGTCCATGGCTTCGCGCGTATTTCGCACACCAAGCGAATGCAAGATTGTCTTGATCAGATTAACCATGTGCTTGTTATCATCGACAATCAGCACATTCAGCCGCTCGAGATCGACGTTCATCCTTTTTCACCCCGTCCAGACGTTGCCAGCGACTTCCGGCCAGCCTTACGTTCTCAACAGAAAGGATAAAAAACACACGTTTATATTTAGTAAATGCTGCCTTCAATCAACTATAGCGTGTTAACGGCGGCAAATCAACTCCGCTTCCGCAGGATGGCAAGGCCTGCCCGGGAGCCGATGTCACGACCAAGGGCGTCGGAGATAAACTTGCTGACATCGACAAGGCAATCCAGGTCGATCCCGGTTTCGATGCCAAGACCGTTCAGCATATAGAGAACGTCCTCGGTGGCGACGTTACCGGTAGCCCCTTTTGCGTAAGGGCACCCGCCCAGGCCGGAAATGGAGCTGTCAACAACCGCAACCCCCTCTTCAAGGACCGCGTAGAGATTGGAAAGAGCCTGGCCGTAGGTGTCGTGAAAATGCGCCGCCAGATTTTCAACCGGCACATATCTGGCAACCGCCTCAACCATCCTTTTTGCCTTTAACGGCGTGCCGGTGCCGATCGTATCGCCAAGGGCAATTTCATAGCAGCCCATCTGGTAGAGCTTTGCCGCAACATCGGCGATGACATCGACGGAGATTTCCCCTTCATACGGACAGCCTAGAACGCAGGAAACGGCACCACGCACACGGATGTTGTTGGCTTTCGCAGCCTCGCAAACCGGCTCGAAACGATCAAAACTTTCCGCAATCGAACAGTTGATATTCTTTTGCGAAAAACTCTCGGACGCCGCCCCGAAAATCAGGATATTCTTCACGCCAGCGGCAAGGGCGCGTTCAAATCCTCGCAAGTTCGGCACCAGGGCTTCGTATTGCACGCCCGGCGTCTGTGCAATGCCCGTAAGAACCTCGGCACTGTCGGCCATCTGGGGAATGACCTTTGGAGAGACGAAGGCGCCAAATTCGATCCGCTTCAGACCTGTTTTTGAAAGACGGTCGATGAAATCGACCTTCACGGCGGTAGCAATCGTCCCGGGTTCATTCTGAAGCCCGTCACGCGCACCAACTTCCAGAATTTCAACCGATTTTGGAAACGCCACGCTTCTTATCCCTTACGTCATCATCTCCGGCAAGTTTACCCGAAGACGTCGAGAAGCGGTATCACCAACCACCCGTCTCCAGCCAACGATCAACCTGGTCCAATCGATCCATGCCCCAAAAACCCTCGCCATCGACAAGAAAGAAGGGCGAACCAAAGACACCCTTGGCGATAGCGGCTGTCACCTCCTCGCGGAGCCGGCCCTTAACGGGGGCCGTCGCAATCGCTGCCAGCAGCGCCGGGCTGTCTATTCCCTCGGACGCCGCCACCTCTGCCACCGCTTGCGCCGAAGAAAGGTCCCGCCCCTCGCCCCATATAGCATCAAAAACGGCGTTGGCGAAAGCCTTCGCAAGGACCGGATCCTGATCAAACAACCAATAATATGCCCGGCTTGCCACTAGGGAATGGACCGGCAATTTTGGCGGCACCCGCAGTGGCACCTCCTGCAGCCTTGCAAAGCGCTGCATATCGTGGACCGTGTAATCACCACGCAGCGGTTGTTCAAAAAGCGAGGCCGACCCGGTCACCTTCACGGCCGCACCAACCAGAAAGGCCCGCCACGCAACAACACGCCCATGACGGGCCGCGATCGCATCGACGCGCTTGGCAGCCAGATACCCGTAAGGAGAAGCAAAATCGAAGTAGAACCAGACCGGTTCCATCGAACCGGCTTTCATTACTGCATCCGTTCGACCGCGACCGCTGTTGCCTCGCCACCGCCGATGCAAAGCGACGCCACGCCACGATTAAGATCGTACTTTTCAAGTGCGTCCAGCAACGTAACGAGAATACGACAGCCCGACGCGCCAATGGGATGCCCCATGGCACAGGCCCCGCCATGCACGTTGACTTTGTCTTGCGGCAGGTCGAGATCCCGCATGGCCGCCATCGTCACGACAGCAAAAGCCTCGTTGATCTCATACAGGCCAACGTCCTTTGCACCCCACTTTACCTTATCAAGCAGTTTCTGGATGGCAAAGACGGGCGCCGTCGTAAACCACGCCGGGTCCTGGGAATGGGTCACATGCGCAAGAATTTTCGCCACGGGCTTTAACCCCCGCTTCTCGGCTTCGGAAAGCCGCATCATGACAACGGCGGCGGCCCCATCCGAGATCGAACTTGAATTCGCGGGCGTCACCGTTCCGTTCTTGCGAAAAGCTGGCTTCAGGGTTGGGATCTTGTCCAGATTCGCCGTCTGCGGCTGCTCATCGCGCGTGACGACCGTCTCGCCCTTGCGCGATTTAATCGTTACCGGCACCACCTCGCCATCAAAACTTCCGTCATCGGCAGCACGCTTCGCGCGTTTCAGCGATTCAATCGCAAACGCGTCCTGGGCCTCACGGGTAAACTGATATTTTTCCGCCGTATTCTCGGCAAAAACGCCCATCAGATCATCACCGCCCTTGAAGGGGTCCTGAAGACCATCCAAAAACATGTGGTCATAAATTTCGCCATGCCCCATGCGATAGCCACCTCGCCCCTTCATAAGAAGGTAGGGTGCATTCGTCATGCTTTCCATGCCGCCGGCAACCATCACGTCATTTGTTCCTGCACGAAGCAGATCGTTCGCAAGCATGACCGCCTTCATACCGGAACCGCAGGCCTTGTTGATGGTCGTGCTGCCAGCCGCTTCGGAGATGCCCGCGCCCAGCGAAGCCTGCCTGGCCGGCACTTGCCCACACCCGGCGGACAATACACAGCCCATGATGACTTCTTCGACGCACTCCGGCGAGATGCCCGCGCGCGCAAGCGCGCCCTTGATGGCAATGGCACCGAGTTCAGGAGAGGTTACCTTCCCCAACTCGCCCTGAAAGCCGCCCATCGGGGTTCGCGCCCCTCCTACGATAACGATTGGATCGCCAGACATCTTCGCTTTATCTCCTTTTGTTTCCCCAACATCGAATGTTCTATCCGAATAGATATGCCTTTGCCGTCACAATTTCTGCAACAAGATTCCGAGGCAAGATATTATCTTTGTTTTTCAATGGCTAGCCACACCCCCCCGCTAAAGAAGCAGGATGCTGGCCAGGCCAAGAAAGGAAAAGAATCCGACGACATCTGTCACGGTAGTCAGAAAAACACCCGACGCGACCGCCGGATCCACCCCGGCCCGCGCCAAGCCGATAGGAATCATCGCGCCAGCGACCCCCGCAATGACGAGATTCACAATCATCGCCAGCCCCAACACGGCACCGAGAAGCGGGTCTTCAAACCAAAACCAGGCGACGCTTCCGGCAAGCGCGGCAAAAAGGACGCCGTTAAAACCGCCAACCAGCGTTTCCTTGCCAATAATTCGCCACGCATTCGTTATGGTAAGCTCACGCATGGCCAACGCACGAACGGCCACGGTCAGCGTCTGGGTCCCGGCATTGCCGCCCATCGAAGCAACAATCGGCATGAGGACCGCCAACGCCACAAGCTTGTCGATTTCCGCATCAAAAAAGGCGATGACGGTGGATGCGAGAATGGCGGTAAACAAATTTACGAACAGCCAGGAAAAACGCGACCGCGTCGTGTCAAGAACGGCGCTGTAAATATCCGTTTCCTGAACGCCACCAAGTTTCATGATGTCTTCTTCTGCCTCTTCGTCGATGACATCGACAACATCATCCACGGTGATGACGCCAACAATCCGGCCGACCGCATCAATGACCGGCACCGAAACCAGGCCATATTGCCGAAACAGATACGCCACCTCTTCCTGATCCGTTGTTGCCGACACGGGGCGCGGTGCCTGAAGCATGATTTTCGCAACGGGCACCGGTCGCCGCGTCCGCAAGAGACGGCTTAAAGGGATTTTTCCGACCGGCTTATGGGATGGATCGACGACAAAAATGTCGTAGAAATCCTTTGGCAGAGAATCGGTTTCGCGCATGAAGTCGATTGTCTCACCAACCGTCCAATAGGCAGGCACGACGACCATCTCCCGTTGCATGAGACGGCCAGCGCTTTCCTCCGGATAGGTAAGTCCCTCTTCAAGGATGGCGCGCTCTTGTGGTGGAACGGCCTGAAGAACTTCCTGCTGTTCCTCGCGATCAAGTTCCTGAATGACCTCTACCGCGTCATCGCTTTCCAGTTCGGCGACGGCGGCAGCAACCTCTTCCGGCCCGAGATATTCAATGATTTCTTCACGGACCGTCTCGTCAAGCTGCGCCAGCAGCTCGGCATCCAGGGTCGGACGCAAAATCTCGAAAAGGAATTTCCGGTGATCTGCCGTCAGATGTTCGAGCAGATCGGCGACATCGGCCACATGCAGCGGGGCAACCAACGCACGAACGCCGGACACATCCTCTGCCTCCAGGGTGGCAGCAACGGCGCGCTCAAGGTCAGGCGCCAGCCCATAGCCTTCCTTGGGATGACCTTCCCGTCCCTCTCTCTCCAGCTCTTCCGAGGCCATGGCTACCCCTTGCAATCCGAATTTGCACAGTGAATGGGAGCACGTGTTTCGATTGATAATGGTGCGGTCGAGAAGACTCGAACTTCCACGGGGTCTCCCCCACAGCGACCTCAACGCTGCGCGTCTACCATTCCGCCACGACCGCACATTCGCGCATGGCACTTGCCATCCGCCCACAGGGGGAATACCAAATCAAAAAATTCTTCGCAAGGACGCTCTAACCTGAAGGCTGCTGGTTTTTGCAAAAAACAGAAATCGAATGGCGATTTAGCGATGCGCCCATCCCCTATTCCGAGGCCGTTGAGGTCATGGAAGCGCGCGTTGCCGCCATCCACGACCAGAATGCACCGGAAATGGTGTGGCTTTTGGAACACCCGCCGATTTATACGGCCGGCACCAGTGCCAAGCAGGAAGAACTGCTGGATCCAGACCGATTTCCGGTCCACCAGACGGGTCGTGGCGGCAAATACACCTATCACGGGCCGGGACAGCGGGTTGGTTATGTGCTTCTCGACCTGAAACGGCGGGACGCCGATCTGCGCGCCTATGTTCGAAATCTTGAGGAATGGGCCATCCGCACCCTTGCCCGCTTTGATGTGCGCGGGGAACGCAGGGAGGGACGCATCGGCATCTGGGTTGATCGCGGCAACGGTCGGGAAGACAAAATCGCCGCGACCGGCGTACGCATCCGACGCTGGGTCACCTATCACGGCATTTCCCTGAACGTCGACCCACGTCTTGAACATTTTCAGGGCATCGTTCCCTGCGGGATCGCGAACGCGAATTACGGCGTCACATCCCTTGCCGATCTTGGCGTATCGGCGACGACAGCGGAAGTCGATGCCGCCCTGCAAGTGGCATTCATGAACGTTTTCGGCGAAACCCGTTAAGGCGCGTGTTGCACCGAAGGACGCGTTTCAAAAGCGTCACCGATTTCCGCGTTGACCAGCGTCACCTCAATTTCCACGACATTTGCCGCCGACGGCCCAAGCCTGCATGCCGCGATCATATCGGTAACCTTGTCCTTCGCACCGGCAAGAAGGACTTCGACCGTGCCGTCCTGGTGATTCCGGACCCAGCCCTTGAGCCCCCGCCGTCGGGCTTCCTCCATCGTCCAGATCCGGTAACACACACCCTGCACACGGCCATGGATGCGCAACAGGGCTTTCATGAGGCTGTTTTTTTCCACATCAAGTGATAGGCGACCGCCGCAACCACGCCCCAAACCAGATTGACGAAAACAACGACCAGTGGTGTC
The DNA here is from genome assembly GCA_002746255.1 of Rhodospirillaceae bacterium. Taxonomy (NCBI): domain Bacteria; kingdom Pseudomonadati; phylum Pseudomonadota; class Alphaproteobacteria; order Rhodospirillales; family Rhodospirillaceae; species Rhodospirillaceae bacterium. Next base: position 67,095 of record NVWO01000006.1, read on the forward strand.
ATCTCGCCAAGGGCAAGCCCCGCCATCCCCTTTTCCGCCTTGTAGGGAAAGACGATCAAAAGCTGCACGCAGGCAGGCCCAAGACCGAAAAGAAGCCCTCGCTTCAAAGGAGCACAGGAAAGCAGCGGCAACAGCAGAAGCCCGCCCCAAAGGCCGCCCCAAACCAGCCGTGGATAAAGCCAGGCGGGCGTTATCTCCGGTGCGATGGCAACGCCCAGCGCCGCCGTAATGCCAACTGCCCCCAGAAACCAGACAACCAGACCGTTCGCCAGACCACCAAGGGCACCGGCACTAAACGCAAAGGCAAAATTTTTTAAAAAAGAACGCGGGCTCATTTTACACCGCAGCGATTATGCTTCAAATTCGATGATCACCTGATCGACCGCCAGACTGTCGCCTGCTTTTGCGAAAATCTTTGAAACCGTACAATCCTGTTCAGCCCGGAGAACGTTCTCCATCTTCATTGCCTCAACGACGGCCAGTTCCTCCCCCGCCTGTACGCTCTGCCCCTCCGCAACAGCCACAGCAACAAGCAGCCCCGGCATCGGCGACAGCAGAAAACGCGAAAGATCCGGCGGCATCTTAACCAGCATCAAAGCCGCAAGCTCCGCCCCGCGCGTTGTCACAACCAGTACATTATGCTTGGCGCCACCATGGGTAAGGCGAAAGCCGATTCCGTTACGGTCGATCTGAACGGTAATAGGACGCGCGTTAACGGTGCCATGAAAAATGGGCGAGCCAAGAGCCCATTGGCTGCGAACGGCATAGGTGGCCTTGCCAATCATCACATCAAAGCCATCAAGCTCTGGCTTGATCTGGACCGGATGGGACTGACCATCAAGAAGGACAGCCCATTCCATCCCGGCTTCAGCCTCGTGATGGGGCATCTGGCCATCGATGCTGGCCGTACGCTCGGTGAAACGTTGGTGAAGCATCGCCGCGACAGCAATCAGCCCTGCGGCATCATCTTTTGGGAGGTCCGCACCGCTGAACCCATCTGGAAATTCCTCGGCAATGAAATTCGTCGTCAACCTGCCGTCGAGAAAGCGGGGCTTTGCCATCACGGCAGCGAGAAAGGCGATGTTTTGCTCAATCCCACGAATGTAATACGCGTCCAGGGCCATGCGCATCCGTGCGATGGCCTCGCCGCGATCGACGCCATAGGTGCATAATTTAGAAATCATCGGATCGTAATAAACGCTGATCTCGCTGCCTTCCACCACCCCACTATCGACACGAACGCCCTCGCCGACCGGCTCGCGGTAACGGGCAAGACGACCGATGGAAGGAAGGAACTTGCGCAACGGATCTTCCGCGTAAATACGCGCCTCCATCGCCCAACCCGTCCACGTGACGTCTTCCTGGCGGATGCCAAGCTTTTCGCCGGCAGCCACGCGAATCATCTGCTCGACCAAATCGATGCCGGTCACAAGCTCTGTCACCGGATGTTCGACCTGAAGGCGCGTGTTCATCTCGAGAAAATAGAAGTCGCCATTTGCACCAAGAACAAATTCGACGGTGCCAGCCGAACAATAATCAACTTTTTTTGCAAGGGCCACGGCCTCTGCCCCCATGGCGTCACGGGTCTTGGTGTCGATTGCCGGGCTTGGCGATTCCTCAATAACTTTTTGATGGCGTCGCTGGATCGAACATTCCCGTTCGCCAAGGTGAATGATATTACCGTGAGAATCCGCCAACACCTGGATTTCGATATGGCGAGGGTTTTCGATGTATTTTTCGAGGAAAATCCGATCGTCGCCAAAGCTGGATTTTGCCTCGTTCTGTGCCGAGCGAAACCCGTCGCGGACTTCGGCATCGTTCCGCGCAATCCGCATGCCCTTGCCGCCACCGCCAGCCGAGGCTTTGACCATGACCGGGTAGCCTATTTCCTTCGCGATTTTTAGCGCCGCGTCGGCATCCTTCAGGATGCCGATATGCCCTGGAATCACGCTTACGCCTGCGGCCTTCGCAATCTTTTTCGATTCAACCTTGTCCCCCATGGCCGCGATTGCGCTTGCCGATGGCCCAATAAAGGTGATTTTCTCCTTGGCCAGCGCCTTGGCAAAAGCACCGTTTTCAGACAGAAAGCCATAGCCGGGATGGACGGCGTCCGCGCCCGTATCCTTCGCGGCCTTCACGACTTTTTTGATGTCCAGATAACTCTCAGCCGCGGGTGCGGGGCCAAGAAAAACCGCCTCATCCGCCATCCGCACATGGGGCGCATCCTGATCCGCCTCGGAATAGATGGCGACGGTGCGAAGGTTCATCTTCCGTGCCGTACGAATAATCCGGCAGGCAATCTCACCGCGATTGGCAATCAGAATTTTTTTAATCATCTCAGTCGGTTTTCCCAGCGTATTTTTCACACCCCCGGCGAGCTCTCCTGACAGGCAGGGTGGGCGCAACCCCTAAAGCGGGATGTTCGAATGCTTTCTCCAAAGGCCTTTAACTTGTTTGTTCTTCAGCATCGCAAGAGAACGGCTGATCCGCCGCCGCGTACTGTGAGGCATGATGACGTCGTCGATAAAACCGCGATGGCCGGCGATAAAAGGATTGGCAAATTTCTTGCGGTATTCCTCGGTCCGTTTTTCAAGCTTCTCCGGATCGTCCACATCCCCCCGGAAAATGATCTCGACAGCCCCTTTCGGCCCCATGACAGCAATTTCCGCTGTCGGCCACGCATAATTAACGTCGCCGCGAAGATGCCTTGAACTCATGACATCATAGGCCCCCCCATAGGCCTTGCGCGTAATGACCGTCACTTTCGGGACCGTCGCCTCAGCAAACGCAAAAAGCAATTTTGCACCATGTTTGATAATGCCGCCATATTCCTGGCTGGTTCCGGGCAGGAAGCCAGGCACATCCACAAAGGTCACAATCGGGATACCAAAACAATCGCAGAAGCGAACAAAGCGGGCGGCCTTTTTGGACGAATCAATGTCCAGGCAGCCGGCCAGAACCAGCGGCTGATTGGCAACAAAACCGACGGTTTCCCCATCAATACGCCCAAATCCGATCAGGATGTTCTTGGCATATTCCGGCTGTATCTCAAAAAAATCGCCTTCGTCGGCGACCTTCAGGATCAGCTCCTTCATGTCATAGGGCTTGTTTGGATTGGCCGGCACAAGCGTGTCCAGGGATTCCTCAATCCGGTCCGAAACATCCGATGTCGGATAAACCGGCGATGCAACGCGGTTCGACGATGGCAGAAAATCCATAAAACGGCGAAGTTGCAGCAAGGCTTCGACATCGTTTTCGAAAGCCAGATCGGCAACGCCCGAACGTGTCGTATGGGTAACCGCCCCACCAAGCTCTTCGTGGGTTACTTCTTCATGGGTTACCGTTTTAACGACATTCGGCCCGGTGACGAACATGTAAGAAGCGTCTTTCACCATAAAGATGAAGTCCGTCATCGCCGGCGAATAAACGGCACCCCCGGCGCAAGGCCCCATAATGAGTGAAATTTGCGGAACAACGCCCGAAGCGTTGACGTTGCGCTGAAAAACCTCGCCATAGGCGGCAAGGGAAGAGACGCCTTCCTGAATGCGCGCCCCGCCCGAATCGTTCAAACCAATGACCGGCGCGCCCACCTTGGTGGCCTGGTCCATAATTTTGCAGATTTTTTCGGCATGGGTCTCGCTGAGAGAGCCACCGAAAACCGTGAAATCCTGGCTAAACACGAAAACCAGCCGACCATTGATGGTGCCGTGACCCGTGACAACACCATCGCCGGGTACTTTCTGCGCGTCCATGCCGAAATCGTTGCAACGATGTTCGACAAACATGTCGTATTCTTCAAAGGAATTCGGATCGAGAAGAAGCTCAATACGCTCACGCGCGGTCAGCTTTCCTTTCCGATGCTGGGCCGCGACTCGCTTTTCACCGCCGCCGGCACGCGCCGCAACGCGTTTGCGTTCAAGTTCTTCAAGAATGTCCTTCATACGTTCGCGTTCCTGCCTGCAAGGCCATAATTCCGGCTTTGCCGGGGTGGTTTCCACGATTATTGAATAATTTGAAGGTGTTGTGAAAAAAATACCTGACGCGCAACGACCCGTCAACCGCCTAGCAAGACACAAAAGCCAAAGCCTTAAAATGGCCTGGCGGCGTGCTACCCAAGCAGCGAAAGGAAGCGTTCCACGGCATCCAAACTTGCGCGCAAGGCGGCGCGTTGTTCCGTTGCCTCTTCATCCTCGCCCCATCTTTCGATCTGAAAATCCTCATCAAGCTGGGAAAGCTTCCACGCCGCCTCGGCGTCGATCCTGCCCTCGGTCAATGCCAGGCCAAGAATCAAGGAACGGCATATGCCCGTGCAACCGCGCAACCCCGTTAACCGGAGGTCGTCCAGATCGGAAATCGCCGCCTCAAGCGCGGCAAGGGAGGCCGTCGGCTGGGGCGTTGCGGCAAGTTCCACGGTTACGGCAAGGGGCGCCCCAAAGCGACTTGCCGCCCAGTCCACAAGGGGCTGCCACGCCAGAGCCTGGCGTTCGGCCAGATCGGCGGGCTCCACAACGCGATAGCAAAGAAGATCCGTCTTCGCATATTCCAGCATCGACGCCACAACCGCATCGCGCTCCGGCGCGACGTAATCCAGGGCCGCCACCGCAAGCCGCATAAGCGGCATCCCATGCAGATCGACTTTCTCTCCCTGGGCCTGCCATTCCTGCGCAATCGCCTCAGCCAGCGCGCGCGAAGAAAGCGCCATGGCCGTGCCGGCAAATGTGCGAACCACCTTCCCGTCCAGGGTGACAGCAAAGCCGGAATCGCTTTTGGCAGTGCCGGCCTTCTTATAAAAACGCCGCAAAAGAAAACCCTCTATAAATTAAAAACACTATTTATTTCAATTTCTTACAATCAATTTCTAATGTTTTGCTTGATAGGAAAATCAGAAAATCTATTTTTCCTGCGACATTTCCTATGATAGCGAATGCCGCTTCTTTACAACGAAGCACCGGTCTTTTTCTATCCCCCTCCTATCACACGCAGCACACAAGATGAATAAAGCCGCTTCGAACACCACCTCGCGACGACGTCTCATCGGACTGGCCCTTGGTGGCATCACCTTTGCGGGCCTGCTTGCCCTGCCACCGCCCGATGCCCTTTCGTCCGACGCGTGGCGCGTTGTCGCCATCGCCCTGTTGATGGCCATTTGGTGGGCAACGGAAGCGCTGCCTCTTTCCGCCACGGCCCTTGTGCCCATTTGCTTGTTTCCGTTTTTCGGGATCGCCTCCATCACAGAAACAACAGCCCCTTACGCACACCCGGTTCTCTTCCTGCTTCTTGGCGGTTTCATCATCGCCCTGGCAATGGAGCGATGGAATCTGCACCGGCGGATCGCGCTTTCTATTCTTAACCTTGTCGGCACACGCCCCGCCTATTTGATCGGCGGTTTTATGGCAACGACTGCGGCGTTAAGCATGTGGATCAGCAACACGGCGACGACAGCGATGATGCTGCCGATCACCCTTTCCGTCATTGCGACGCTGCGCGAAGAAACCGCCGAGGGCGACACCCTTGATGATCATTTTGTTATCGCCCTTCTTCTTGGCATTGCCTATAGCGCCAATATCGGCGGCCTCGGCACGTTGATCGGAACGGCACCAAACGCAATTTTTGCAGCCTTTTTGTTGCAAAACTATGGCGTTGAAATTGGTTTTGCGACCTGGATGACGGTCGGCATCCCCCTGGCTACGATCCTCCTGGTCCTGACCTGGCTAATTTTAACGCGGGTTGCCTTTCGCATCGGCGATACCCCGATTGCCGGCGCGGATAGGCTAATCCGAGAGGAAATTCAATCCCTTGGCACCATGAGCCGGGGGGAAAAGCTTACCACTGGCGTTTTTCTGATCGTCGTGATGCTTTGGATTTTCCGCCCCGCCATCAATTCGTACCTGCCATCCCTTTCGCTGACGGATGCCGGCATTGCGATTTTCGGCGCGCTTCTTCTTTTTCTTCTTCCCGTCAATTTACGAAAAAGCGAATTTGTCCTTGATGTCACATGGGTAAAACGCATTCCCTGGGGCGTATTGCTGCTGTTCGGTGGCGGGCTATCACTTGCCGCCGCCATCAATCACACAGGCCTTGCCACCGCCATCGGCGAGGCAATGTCCGGGATCGAAAAACTCCCCACCCTTCTCGTCATCGCTGGCGTTGTCACCGTTATAATTTTTCTAACCGAGCTCACCAGCAACACGGCAACGACGGTGACGTTTCTGCCGGTTCTTGCCGGCCTCGCCATCGGTATTAGCGAAAACCCCATTCTTCTTGCCTTTCCCGCCACGGTGGCGGCAAGCTGCGCCTTCATGATGCCGGTCGCAACCCCGCCGAATGCCATTGTGTTTGGAAGCGGCATGTTGACGGTGCCGCAAATGGCACGCACCGGCTTTCTTCTTAATCTGATCGGTATCGTTCTGTTGACGCTTTTTTCCTACACCGTAATGGGGCCGCTTCTTGGCGTGGAAATCGGCATCCTTCCGGAATGGGCCATCACAAAGACCGCCGGTTAAAAGGCATCCAGATTGCCGGCCTTTAGGTCGAAACCGAAGGCCTCCCAACTCGCTCGCAAATCCTCCGGCAAAGGCGCAACAACCCGGATTTTTCCCTTTCGGGGGTGCATGAATTCAATCTCGTAGGCATGCAGGTGCAACCGCCCGGCAATGCCCTTGCCATCGAACCTCGCCTCCGGCCCACCATATTTGAAGTCCCCCAGGATCGGCACCTCCTTCGCGGCACAATGCACCCGCAATTGATGCGTGCGGCCCGTCAACGGCATCAAGGCCAGCCACGCCACCTTGCGCCCGGCCTTATCCAGCACCGCATATTGGGTTTTGGCCGCCTTTCCCCCGGCGGCATCGGCCACGACCTGCTCGCCCTTGCCTACGGGGCGTTTCGCAAGGGCCATTGTCATTTCCCCCGTCTCCGGCCTTGGCACACCGCCAACCAGCGCCCAGTAAATCTTCCGGACGGTCTTTTCGCGAAAAGCCTTCGTAAGCCAGGCGGCCGCGGCAGGCGTCCGCGCAAGCACGAGGACGCCGCTGGTATCCCGGTCGAGCCGGTGGACGAGACGCGGGCGGTCTTCTTTTTCAAAGCGAAGCACCTCCAGCATGCCATCAAGATGCCGCAGGGTTTTCGTCCCCCCATGAACGGCGAGGCCCGCCGGCTTGTTCAGGACAAGCACGTCCTCGTCCTGATACAGGATGCTTTCACGAAGCCGTTTTGCATCACCAGCCGACACCGGCAGTGTTTTTCGAACGGGTCGCCGATGGGCATTCACCTGAAAAGGCGGCACCCGTATTTTTTGCCCTTCTTCCAGGCGCAATCCCGCTTTTGCACGCTGCCCATCGACGCGGACCTGCCCCTTGCGAAGCAACTTCTCCAAAAGCGTGTGCGAAAGCTCTGGAAAGTACCGCCGGAACCAGCGATCAAGGCGAAGCGCCTTTTCGTCCGCCTCTACGATGAGGAAACGAACCTCGCTCATGCGACCTGACGCATCAGATACATGCCCGCGCCAAAGGCGAGGACGGCAAGCGCAACGGAAAGCACCGCATAAAGAAACGCCAGCCAGAGCTGGCCACGTTCAAACAAATAGACGACATCAAGGGAAAAGGTCGAAAAGGTCGTGAAACTGCCCAGCACGCCAATGACGAGAAAGGCGCGCAACGTTGCATCCACCTGCCAGGCGAGGGCCATGCCCTCAATCAACAGGCCAAGAAGAAAAGAGCCCACCACGTTCACGAAAAGCGTCGCATAGGGAAACCCCATGCCCAGAAATTGGGTGACGACGCCCATGGCCAGATAACGGCCAATTGCCCCGACGGCGCCCCCAAGGCCGATGGAAAGGATCATCTGCATCTTCTTTTCCTCTATTTCCCTTCCCGTGCCACCCGCTCGCGCAGGGCCTGCCATTGCGCCAGGCGCTCTTGCAATTTGCCCTCATAGCCACGATCAAAGGGGCGGTAGAAATTCTTGCGTTCCATGCCGTCTGGAAAATAGTTCTGCCCGGAAAGCCCTTCCACCGTGTCGTGATCATAGACATAGCCCTTGCCATAACCCAGATCCTTCATCAAACGGCTGGACGCGTTCAGGATATGGGCGGGTGGCATGAGGGAGCCGGTTTCTTTTGCAGCGCCTGTGGCCTCTCCAAAAGCCTTGTAGGCAGCATTCGATTTCGGCGCGGTTGCGAGATAAATGACGGCCTGGGCAATGGCCAGTTCTCCCTCCGGGGAACCCAGAAAATCATAGGCATCCTTTGCCGCCAATGCCTGATGGACGGCGGCTGGCGCAGCAAGGCCGATGTCCTCGACAGCAAAGCGAACAAGGCGACGAACGATGTAAAGAGGGTCCTCACCACCCGCCAGCATCCGCGCCAGCCAATAAAGGGCCGCATCCGCGTCGGATCCGCGAAGCGATTTATGAAGGGCGCTGATCAGGTTGAAATGGCCTTCCTGGCCCTTGTCATAAATTGGGGCACGGCGGGCAATGGCGCCAAGAAGCCCTGCGGTGTCAAGAATGGGAGATGGCGGCAAAAGAAAGAGGTCCTCGGCAAGGTTAAGCAGATAACGCCCATCGCCATCCGCCATCGCCAACAGCGTGATGCGCGCCTCCGCATCGATGGGAAGCATCTTGCCTTCTACTGCCTCCGCGCGCTTGAGCAGGGTTTGAAGCGCGGCCTCATCCAGGCGCTTTAAGACAAGCACCTGACAGCGGGAAAGCAATGGTGCGTTTAGCTCAAAAGATGGGTTCTCCGTCGTCGCGCCGACAAGCGTAACCGTGCCGTCCTCGACATAAGGTAAAAACCCGTCCTGCTGCGCCCGGTTAAATCGGTGAATTTCATCGATAAACAGAAGCGTTCCCGTCCCCATCGCGCGACGTTCTTTTGCTTCCTGAAAGACGCGCCGAAGGTCCGCCACGCCGGAGAAAACCGCAGAAAGGGCGACGAAAGCCAGCGACGTATGATCCGCAAGAAGCCGTGCAATCGTCGTCTTGCCACAGCCAGGCGGCCCCCAAAGCACCATAGAAATCAAATGGCCCGAAGCCAGCATACGACCAAGCGGCGCCGATGGGCCTAACAGATGATCCTGTCCGACCACTTCCTCAAGTCGTGTGGGGCGAAGACGCGCCGCCAGAGGCTGCGGGGCCTGGGATTCAAAAAGGGTCGTCACCTGCGAAACACCGTTGTAAGGGTTTGCTCTCCCCGCCGGATCGATACTTTCCACTCGCTGGCGGACGTGGAAAGTTCCGCCGTTACATGCCTGACAAGCATTATATCCCTGGAATTCAGCCGAAGAAGCACGTCCCCGGTGCGAAAGCCGGCCCGATCCGCCGAGCTTCCCTGTGCAATGTCGAGAACAATCACCCCCGGTCGCATGCTGCCGACACCAAGCTCCTCGCCAAGGGCCGGTGAAAGGTTGGCAATTTGCGCGCCGCTAAAGGGGTGGGGTCCGCTCAAATCCATCTTGTTTCGTAGTGGCACCTCTGGCGGCGGCGTTAGCACCAGCCGAAGCGTTTGCGTCTGGTTTTTGCGAACAATCGAAATCTTTGCCTGTGCATTCAACGTCTGCGTGGCCACGCGGTATTGCAGCGCGTCTGGATCGTTCACCTCATGGCTGCCGATCCCGGTAATGACGTCGCCGACCTGAATGCCGGCCCGATCCGCCGGACCGCCCGGATAGATTGCATTCACCACGACGCCGCCAGGCCGGGAAAGGCCAAAAGACGGCGCCAGTTCAGCCGTCACCGCCTGGCCCTGCGCGCCAAGCCATGGCCGGATCAGGCGACCGCCACCCTCCGCCGCATGAACGACCGTGCGCGCCATGTTCGCCGGCACGGCAAAGCCGATCCCGATCGAACCGCCCCCCCCTTTCGAATAGATCGCGGAATTAATGCCGATCAGCCGCCCGTCCAATGTCACCAGCGCCCCCCCGGAATTCCCCGGGTTGATTGCCGCATCCGTCTGGATGAAGAAACGAAAATCCGTTACACCGACACGGGTACGCGCAAGGGCCGAAACGATGCCGCTTGTCACCGTTTGGCCAAAACCAAAGGGATTGCCGATGGCGAGCACGAGGTCACCAACCTCAAGACCATCCGAATCCCCCATCTCCAGATAGGGAAACGCGCCATCGCCAGTTGTGATTTTGAGAATGGCAAGGTCCGTCCGTTTATCCGCCAGAACAATTTCCACGGGAAATTCCCGACGATCGGCAAGCGCGACAGTGATTTCCTCGGCCCCGGCAATCACATGATTGTTGGTCACGATCAGCCCATCGGGCCGCACGATGACGCCCGAGCCGAGAGGAGTCTTCTCGACTTCCCGCTTGCGCCCAAATCCCTTGCCGAAGAAGCGCCTGAAAAACGGGTCGTTAAAAAGCGACGGGGTTTTTTCCCTGGAGACGGCGTGCTTGCCGCTAATGTTGACAACAGCGGGAACCACTTTCTTGACAGTCGGGGCGAAGGAAAGCTGAATTTGTTCCTGAGACTGTGGCGAAGTACGCGTTTGCGCCAAAACCTCCGGGCTTAGACAAAACCCGACAAGCAAGGCGGCCAGCCCAGCACCGCAAACATTCCGCAAAGACTGCCTCTTCATCGTTGCATCGCTCCTATCCACAACCCTGCCCTTCAATGCCAGGCATGGGGCCGGGCCAAAAGAAAAAAGGGGCAGTCCATCCGACCACCCCTCTAAGCATCTTCCATGGAGGAAGGCTTACGCTTCCGCGCTTTCCGTTTCCTCCTGCACTGTCAGCACGGGGCCAGAATCCTTCCCCTTTGCTTCCAGGTCCCGATCGACAAGCTCGATCACGGCCATATCGGCGGCATCGCCATAACGAAAGCCTGCCCGCAAAACCCGCGTATAGCCGCCTGGCCGCGAGGCATAGCGTTCCGCAAAGGTCGAGAAAAGCTTGTTCGTGATTTTCTCATCCTGGAGAACCGCCAATACCTGGCGTCGGGCATGCAAGCCGCCGCGCTTTCCAAGCGTGATCAATTTCTCGACGACAGGACGTAAGTCCTTTGCTTTGGGAAGCGTCGTCTTGATCTGCTCGTGCTTGAGAAGTGCAACCGCCATGTTTGCAAACATCGCCTTGCGATGGCTGCTGGTACGATTGAGTTTCCGTCCTTTTAAGCGATGTCGCATGGGATTAGTACGGCTCCTCCAAACGCTTTGTCAGCTCTTCGATGTTCTCCGGCGGCCAGTCTTCGATTTCCATACCAAGGTGCAGCCCCATATGGGAAAGCACTTCCTTGATCTCGTTAAGCGATTTGCGGCCAAAATTCGGCGTTCGCAACATTTCGCCTTCCGTTTTTCGAACCAGATCCCCAATGTAGAGGATGTCGTCGTTCTTCAGACAGTTTGCGGAGCGAACCGAAAGTTCGAGTTCATCCACTTTGCGAAGAAGGCTGCGATTAAACGCCGGCTCTTCCTCTTCCTCGACCGATGGCTGTTCAGCCGGATCTTCAAAATTGATAAAGGGATTAAGCTGGTCCTGAAGAATACGCGCGGCAAAGGCCACCGCATCGTCCGGCTTCACGGTACCATCCGTCTCGATATGAAGGGTAAGCTTGTCATAGTCCGTGATCTGACCAACACGCGCATTTTCGACCTTAAAGGTGACCTGCCGCACGGGACTGTACAACGCATCCACCGGAATAAGGCCAATCGGCGCGTCCTCTGGCCGGTTTTGCACGGCCGGGACGTAGCCCTTGCCGCTATCAACGGTGAACTCCATGTTCACGGAAGCGTCCTTATCAAGGGTGAAGAGGACAAGGTCCGGGTTCATAATTTCGATCCCGTGACCTGCATCGATCTGCCCTGCCGTGACTTCGCCCGGACCCGTCGCTTTCAGCTCCATTCGCTTCGGCCCCTCGCCATGCAGGCTGAGAGCCAGCGACTTGATGTTCAGAACAATGTCCGTCACGTCCTCGCGGACCCCCGAGATCGACGAGAACTCATGGAGAACGCCATCAAACTGAATCGACGTTACCGCCGCACCTTGCAAGGAAGACAGCAAAATGCGCCGCAGAGCATTTCCAAGGGTAAGCCCAAATCCACGCTCTAGCGGCTCGACGACGATCGAAGCCATCACCTTGGCATCCGCGCCTTCCTGAACGTTGATCTTGCTCGGCTTGATTAGGTCTTTCCAATTCTTCTGGATCACGTGCGGAACCTCTAACGACGGAACGTTTTTCGTAAAAATCTGGTCATCAAAGCAATGATTGCCAAAGGGGACGTTCCTCGAACCCCGTGCAATCTTGTCGCGCCGCTAAACCCGCCGACGCTTGCGTGGACGGCAACCGTTATGGGGAATTGCTGTCACATCCCGAATGGCTGTGATCGTGAAACCAACCGCCTGAAGGGCCCGCAGGGCCGATTCACGCCCGGACCCAGGGCCTTTTATCTCAATCTCAAGCGTGTGCATGCCATGTTCTTTCGCGCGCTTGCCAGCGGCCTCTGCAGCCATCTGGGCGGCAAAGGGCGTCGATTTCCGCGACCCTTTAAATCCTTCGCTGCCTGCCGACGCCCAGGCAATCGCATTGCCCTGAGCATCTGTAATCGTAATCTTTGTGTTATTAAAGCTGGCGCTCACATGCGCAACACCGGAAGCAATGTTCTTCCGTTCGCGGCGACGTGGACGCTGCACTGTGGCTTTAGCCATATTTGCTTTCGTCCTTACTTATTTTTTCCTGCCGGCGATTGCTTTTGCCGGACCCTTCCTCGTACGGGCGTTCGTATGCGTGCGCTGCCCACGAACCGGAAGTCCCTTCCGATGCCGCAGACCGCGATAACAGCCAAGATCCATCAGCCGCTTGATATTCATGCTGATTTCCCGACGCAAATCGCCTTCAACCAGATGATCCCGATCAATCGCCTCGCGGATTCGGACGACCTCGTCCTCCGACAACTGATTAATGCGCGCGGTGAGCGGAACCTGTACTTTCTGGCAAATTTTAACAGCCTGCGATCGACCAATGCCGTGAATATAGGTCAACGCGATAGGCACCCGTTTGTTTGTGGGGATATTTACCCCTGCAATTCGAGCCAAGCTTAATTCTCCTTCATCCCCACAGGGAAACCATCGCCAAACCGATGGCAGTCAAGAACAACAGATCATCTGGAAAGGTGCGCGATTATAGGAATTCTGTTCCTTAAGTCAACAAACCTGCCCATTCTTTGCTATCTCAGGGCCACTTCGATCGCCGCCGTCACCGCATCGAAATCTTTCATGCCGTCAACGGTCGTCAAGACCCCCTTTTCGCGGTAGTATGGTAGTATAGGTGCGGTTTGTTCATGGTAAGCCAAAAGCCGGGCCTTCACCGTTTCCGGATTGTCGTCCTTGCGGCGACTGAACGCCTTACCGCCACAGCTATCACAAACGCCATCCACTGCGGGCCGTTTGAATTCGTCGTGGTACCCGGCACCACAGTCTGCACAGCTGAACCGCCCGGAAATTCGCTTCACCAAAGCGGCATCCTCGACCCCAAGCTCGATCACGTGATCGAGCTTGATCTCCTTGCGCACCAGCATCTCATCAAGGGCCTCCGCCTGGGCCACGGTCCGGGGAAATCCATCCAGGATAAAGCCATTGCTGCAATCTTGCGCCGCAATACGTTCCTCAATCATTTGAATGATGATCGCATCCGATACCAAGGCACCTTTCTCGACGATGTCCTTCACCTGCTTGCCCAAATCCGAGCCGGAAGCAATCGCTGCACGCAGCATGTCGCCCGTCGAAAGATGGACAATCCCGTGTTTCGCTTCGATGGACTTCGCCTGGGTGCCCTTTCCGGCTCCTGGTGGTCCCAGTAAAATTAATTTCATCGTTTGCGTCCCTTAAGCCGAGACTTTTTGATCAAACCTTCATATTGATGGGCAATCAAATGAGATTGAATTTGGCCAACCGTATCCAAGGTAACGGTGACAACAATCAAAAGGCTTGTGCCGCCAAAATAGAACGGCACGGAATAATTGGAGATTAATATCTCCGGCAGAATGCAGACGGCTGCAAGATAGAGCGCCCCAACCGCCGTTAAACGGGTCAACACGTAATCGAGATAAACCGCCGTGTTCTTGCCAGGACGAATGCCAGGAATAAAACCACCATATTTCTTTAGATTGTCCGCCGTATCCTCTGGGTTGAAGACAATGGCCGTGTAAAAGAAGGCAAAGAAAATAACCAGCGAGGAAAAAACCAGCAGATAGAGAGGTTGCCCGCGCCCGAGAAAGGCGGCCATCATCGCCATCCAGTCGCCGCCACCGGTATCTGCTCCTACCGAGAAGCCAGCAAGCGTGGCTGGCATCAAAAGAAGCGAACTCGCGAAAATGGGCGGAATAACGCCCGCAGTGTTCAATTTCAAAGGCATATGGGAGGCCTCGCCACCATACATCTTATTTCCCGCCTGCCGCTTCGGATATTGAATGACGATGCGCCGTTGCGCCCGTTCCATAAAGATGATGAAGGCAATAACGCCAACGATCATCACCGCAAGCACGAGAATAAAGATGGTCGAGAGCGCACCTGTACGCCCAAGTTCCATCGTCCCCGCCAGGGCGGACGGCAAATTGGCGACAATGCCGGCGAAGATAATCAGGGAAATGCCGTTCCCCACCCCGCGTGCCGTAATCTGCTCGCCAAGCCACATCAGGAACATCGTGCCACCGACCAACGTAATGACCGTTGTCGCCCGGAAAAATACGCCCGCATCAATCACGGCGGACCCTTGCGAGCCGGCCATTCCTTCAAGGCCGACGGCAATCCCGTATCCCTGGACGGCGGCAAGCAGCACGGTGCCGTAACGCGTGTACTGATTGATTTTCTTGCGCCCTGATTCCCCTTCTTTCTTCAACTGTGCGAAGTAAGGCGAAACCGCCGTCATCAACTGAATAATAATCGACGCGGAAATGTAGGGCATGATGTTGAGCGCGAAGATGGTCATGCGCCCTAATGCGCCGCCGGCAAACATATCGAACATGCCAAGAATACCGCCTGCATTCTGGCGGAAAAGTTCGGAAAGAATCGTCGGGTCAATCCCCGGAAGCGGGATGTAGGTCCCAAGCCGATAAACGATCAGCGCACCCAGCGTAAACCAAATACGCTGACGAAGCTCCGTCGCCTTGGCAAAAGAACTAAAATTCAGATTTGCGGCCAGTTGCTCCGCAGCAGA
The DNA here is from genome assembly GCA_002746255.1 of Rhodospirillaceae bacterium. Classification (NCBI taxonomy): domain Bacteria; kingdom Pseudomonadati; phylum Pseudomonadota; class Alphaproteobacteria; order Rhodospirillales; family Rhodospirillaceae; species Rhodospirillaceae bacterium. The sequence goes on from NVWO01000006.1 coordinate 82,248, forward strand.
GGCCATCAACCCTCTCCAGAATCTACGGCTTTTTTACCGGTTTTGGCCTTCGCCTGCCTGTCAACGACAACCGCCGTCACGATCACCTTGCCGCCTGTCTTTTCAACGGCCGTGATTGCCGCCTTCGAAGCTCCGGTAACCTCAATGGTCAGCTGCGCGGTGATCTCGCCTTTGGCGAGCAAACGAACCCCATCCTGGATACGCCCAACCAAGCCAGCCGCGTAAAGGACCGCCTCAGTGATCGGTTTTTTACTATCCAGCTTGCCGGCATCGATCGCCTGCTGAAGCCGACCCAAATTCACAAGTTGATAGTGCTTGCGCCCTGGATTCCAGAAACCCCGACGAGGCAATCGCCGATAAATCGGCATTTGGCCACCCTCAAAGGCATGCAAGGCCACACCGGTACGCGCCTTCTGGCCTTTATGGCCACGCCCCGACGTTTTGCCGGTGCCGGACCCGATTCCCCTGCCAACGCGCTTGCGCGCATGGCAGGCACCGGGACGATTGGAAATTTCATTCAGCTTCATAGTATCCGCTCAACTATCAAGGAGTTACGATTCGTCAACCCGTACCAGATGGGCAACCTTCCGGATCATGCCTCGAACCGCCGGCGTATCCTCAAGATCGCGCGAACGACGGATCCGGTTCAAGCCAAGGCCTACCAAGGTACTGCGTTGATCCTTCGGCCGCCCGATCGGACTAGCGATCTGGGTAACGCGAAGGCGTTTCTTTATATTCCCCGCCATAATCTTCTCTCTTTTACGCGTTGTCCCGGTGACCAACAATTTCATTCACTTTTTTACCGCGCCGGCTAGCAACGCCGCGCGGGGAAGATTCTTTCCCAAGGGCATTGAACGTCGCTCGGATCATATTGTGGGGATTCGAGGAACCAATGGATTTTGCAACGATGTCCTGAATCCCAAGCGCTTCAAACACGGCCCGCATCGGGCCTCCGGCAATAATCCCGGTACCGGGCTGTGCCGAACGCAGCACAACCAACCCGGCGCCATAGCGTCCCTGAATGTCGTGGTGAAGGGTGCGCCCATCACGAAGCGGCACCTGTACCAAGGCCCGTTTTGCCCGCTCCGTTGCCTTGCGAATGGCCTCAGGCACTTCGCGCGCCTTGCCAGTCCCAAACCCAACACGCCCTTTTTGGTCGCCGGCGATAACCAGAGCTGCAAATCCGAAGCGACGGCCACCCTTGACGACTTTGGCCACACGATTAATCGCCACCAAGCGTTCGACGATGTCTGATTCTGCCCGATTGGAACGATTGCCCCGCTGGTTCCCCCCCCCGCGTGACTTCGTCATGGTTTTCGATGTGCCGTCTGTTGCCATTCTCAATTCTCCGCGCGACCTAGGTTAGAAAGACAACCCGCTTTCACGAGCCGCTTCGGCCAGCGCTTTCACACGACCATGATAGAGATAACCACCGCGATCAAAATAGACATTCGAAACGCCAGCAGCCTTTGCCCGAACTGAAAGAAGCTTGCCCACTTCACGGGCAGCATCGACTCCAGCACCGGTTTTGAGCTTTCCCTGAAGCTCTTTATCAAGGCTCGACGCGGAAGCGACGGTGGTGCCCTTCGTGTCATCGATAACCTGTGCATAAATATGCTGAGACGACCGAAAGACCGAAAGCCGCAAGCGTCCACGGCTCTTGCTGCGGAGCTTTGCACGCACACGACGACGGCGTAAAAATAGGCTTTTCATGCGCTTCATCAGTTCTGCCCTTACTTCTTCTTGCCTTCTTTGCGAACAATAATTTCATTTTCGTATCTCACGCCCTTGCCCTTGTAGGGTTCTGGCGGACGAAAGGCGCGAATTTCCGATGCAACCTGGCCGACCCGCTGTTTGTCAGTTCCAGAAACCTCGATCAGGGTTGGCTTCTTACATTTTACCGTGACGCCTTCCGCGATGGGGTGGCGAACTTCGTGGCTATAGCCGAGCTGCAACACAAGATCCTTGCCCTCCATCTTCGCGCGATAGCCCACGCCGTTGATTTCAAGGCGCACCAAGAACCCTTCCGAAACACCGATCACGAGACTCTGGATCAGGCTTTTCGCCGTCCCCCACATCTGACGCGCGCTTTTTGTCTTGCCATTTGGGCGCACCCATATCTTGTCATCTTCTTTCGAAAGCAAAACAAGATCCGCAAGCGTTACATCAAGCTGGCCGAGTTTTCCTTTGACCGTCACACACTGCCCATCGATCGTCACGTCGACGCCGCTTGGCACAATTACAGGGTTTTTTCCGATACGTGACATAGCTTTTCTCTAAAATACCCTACACAAGACTTCGCCACCCACATGGGCAACACGGGCCTGGTGATCCGACATAACCCCCTTTGGGGTGGAGAGGATCGAAATGCCAAGGCCCCCATAAACTTTCGCGAGATCCTGGATGCCGGAATAAACGCGACAACCCGGTTTCGAGATGCGCCGGATTTCACGAATAACCGGGTCACCCTCGTGATATTTAAGTTCGATTTCAATTGCGCTAATGCCCGTCCGCACCTCGCGCCGACTATAGCCGCGAATGAAGCCCTCCACCTGAAGGACATCCAGCACGCTTGCCAATAGTTTCGACGCGGGACTTGAGACAATATCCAAATGCGCCCGTTGGCCATTGCGGATACGCGTTAACATATCGCTGAGAGGATCGCTAATCGACATGACGTTGCCCTTGTATCCCTTCTACCAGCTTGATTTTAACATGCCGGGAATTTGCCCTTTCAAGGCAAGCTCCCGAAGCGCGATGCGAGACAAATTAAACTTCCTGTACACACCATGCGAACGACCCGTGAGACGGCAGCGATTGTGCAGACGCACCCCGGAAGAATTTTTTGGAAGAGCTGCAAGTTTCAGTTGCGCGTTAAACCGCTCTTCCGGCGAAAGTGACAGGTCTCGGGTGGACAGCTTTAACTTAGCGCGTTTCTCCGCATAACGAGCCACGATTTTCTTACGATTTTCGTTGCGCGCGATGGCGCTTTTCTTTGCCATACGTTCCTCTACCCGTCAATTAGAAAACGGCACATTGAAACCTTTGAGAAGCGCCTTCGCCTCCTCGTCGGTCTTGGCCGTTGTTACAATCGTAATATCCATTCCACGAACCTGGTCGATCTTATCGTATTCAATTTCCGGAAAGACAATCTGCTCGCGCAAACCGATTGAAAAATTACCATGCCCATCAAAACTTTTCTGCGAGAGACCCCGGAAATCGCGAACCCGCGGCAACGCAATCGAAACGAGCCTGTCGATAAATTCGTACATACGTCGCCGCCGCAGCGTTACCTTGCAGCCAATTGGCATGCCCTCGCGAAGCTTGAAAGCGGCGATAGACTTCTTGGCGCGCGTCGTGACCGGCTTTTGTCCGGTAATGGCCGTAAGCTCCGCCAGCGCTGAGCTAATTTTCTTGCTGTCCTGAACGGCTTCGCCAACGCCCATATTGACGATAATCTTTTCCAGCTTCGGAACCTGCATGATGTTTGCGTAGGCAAACTCCGACTGCAGACCCGGCCGGATCTCGGTTTCATATTTTTCCTGTAGCCGCGCCATTTCCAAACCTCTTAACTATCAATCATTTCGCCGGACTTCTTGGCGAAACGAACCTTCCTGCCGTCATCGAGATGCTTGTAGCCAATCCGCGTTGCGCCACCGCTCTTTGGATCAATAAGAGCCAGATTTGACGCATGGATGGGAAGCTCTTTCTCTTGAATCCCTCCGGGACTGTCCGCAGACGGCGATTGATGACGTTTCACGACGTTTATGCCCCGAACGACAACACGATTTTCCTCAGGCAAAGAACGAATAATTTCGCCCTTCTTTCCCTTGTCCCGTCCGGTCAACACGATAACAGAGTCACCTTTGCGAATTTTCATACGCCGACCCATCACAGAACCTCAGGCGCTAGGGAAATAATCTTCATGAACTTTTTTGACCGCAGCTCCCGCGTCACTGGGCCAAAAATGCGCGTACCAATCGGCTCGCCCTGTTTTGAAATCAACACGGCCGCGTTCTTGTCAAAGCGGATCGTCGAACCATCGGCGCGGCGAATTCCGTGTGCCGTACGCACAATAACCGCACGGTGAATTTCACCTTTCTTCACCTTTGCGCGTGGAATCGCATCCTTCACCGAGACAACAATAATGTCACCTAGGCTAGCCGTCTTGCGCTTCGAGCCACCAAGAACCTTGATGCACTGAACGCGCTTGGCACCGGAGTTATCCGCGACTTCCAGATTTGATTGCATCTGAATCATGTTTTACGTCTTTCCCTTCGCCCTTGCTTTAAGCGGATTCCGAAAGAATAATCCACCGCTTACGCTTTGAAATTGGGCGGCATTCCTGAATTCGTACCGACTCGCCTATTTTGCAGCGATTTTCTTCATCGTGAACGGCATATTTCTTTGACCGCCGAATAAACTTTTTATAGAGCGGATGGCGAAACTGGCGCTCAACGCTGACAACCACAGTCTTGTCCGCCGCATCGCTCACAACCGTTCCTTGAAGAGTCCGCTTAGGCATTCAATTCCTCCGCCGCCTGCTTTTTAGCGCTTAAGATCGTCTTGATTCGGGCAATGTCGCGTCGTGCATGGCGGACGCGCGCCGTGCCCTCAAGCTGGCCGCTTGCCCGTTGGAAGCGCAGGTTTAAAAGCTCCTTCCGCAAGGAGAGGAGAGTATCCCCCAGCTCATCAAGCGATTTTGTGCGCAGGTCCTCGGCCTTCATTCCTATACTCCCTCGATCCGGCTAATAAACCGGGTGCGAACGGAAAGCTTCGACGCGCCAAGCTCAAGAGCCCGGCGGGCAATCTCCACAGGGACGCCGTCCACTTCAAAAATAATCCGCCCTGGATGAACACGGGCCATCCAATATTCCGGCGTGCCCTTCCCCTTACCCATCCGTACTTCCGTCGGCTTTTTCGAAACCGGCACATCTGGAAAGATGCGAATCCAGAGACGCCCGGCACGCTTCATGTGACGCGTGACCGCACGCCTGGCGGCCTCGATCTCGCGCGCGTTGACCCGCCCAGGCGTAACCGCCTTTAGGCCAAACGCTCCGAAATTCAGAGCCGTGCCGCCTTTTGCCAGGCCATGGACCCGGCCTTTGTGCTGCTTGCGGTATTTTGTGCGTTTTGGGCTCAACATGGGTTCAACAATCCATTAATGCTTGTGGCCGGGCTGTTGCTCCGCCAGACGCTTGTCCTGCGCCATGGGGTCGCGTTCCAGAATTTCACCCTTGTAAATCCACACCTTGATTCCACAGGTGCCATAGGTCGTAAAGGCGGTCGACGTCGCATAATCCACATCGGCGCGCAGCGTATGCAATGGCACCTGTCCCTCTCGGTACCATTCCGTGCGCGCGATCTCAGCACCGCCAAGGCGACCCGCGCAATTGATCCGAATCCCCTTCGCACCCAAGCGCATGGCCGATTGCACGGACCGCTTCATTGTCCGACGAAAGGCAACGCGGCGCTCCAACTGCTGGGCAATGTTGTCGGCCACAAGCTGCGCGTCCAGTTCCGGCTTGCGAATCTCGATAATGTTGATGTGAACCTCGCCATTCGTCATTTTTGCAAGATCCGCCTGCAACTTTTCGATGTCGGAACCGCGCTTTCCGATCACGACGCCAGGCCGCGCCGTATGGATCGAAATCCGCGCCTTCTTGGCCGGACGTTCAATCACGACCTTGCTGAGGCCCGCCTGGGATAGACGTTTTTCCAGGAACCGGCGAATTTTCAGATCTTCATGAAGAAGATCACCATAGCCCTTTTCGGCATACCAGCGCGAATCCCATGTCCGATTAATGCCGAGCCGAAACCCGATCGGATTTACTTTTTGCCCCATTTGTTACTCCCCGCGCTCACGTACGATAATCGTAAGGTGGCTAAATGGCTTTTTGATAGTTGCGGCGCGACCGCGCGCACGCGCGCGCCAGCGCTTCATGACCATGCCCTTCCCGACGCTCGCCTCTGCAACGTACAGCCGGTCAACATCAAGCTGGTGGTTGTTTTCAGCATTTGCAATCGCCGACTGCACCGCCTTGCGCACAGCGCCCGCAATGCGCCGTTTAGAGAAAGAAAGGATGGCCAGCGCAGACGCCGCACTTTTGCCGCGGATGGTTGCCGCAACAAGATTCAGTTTCTGCGGACTCGTCCGTAGTTTCCGGGCGATCGCTTTCGCCTCGGTTTCAGCCAATGCCCGTGGAGCAGCTTTCTTGCCCATATCTAAACTCGCTTTGCCTTCTTGTCCGCGATGTGACCACGGAAGGTCCGCGTCGGGGAAAATTCACCAAATTTATGACCGATCATATCTTCCGTAACCAACACCGGAATAAATTTATGACCGTTGTAAACGCCAAAGGTCAGGCTCACAAACTGCGGCAGAATCGTCGAACGGCGCGACCACGTCTTGATCACGTCATTGCGACTGGACGCACGCGCGATTTCTGCCTTTTTCAGCAGATACCCGTCTACGAAAGGGCCTTTCCAAACTGAACGTGCCACGAGAAACCTCTCTCCTTACTTCTTCTTGTGTCGGCGGCGAAGAATCATCGAATCCGTCGACTTGTTGCTGCGCGTCTTCATACCCTTTGTCGATTTTCCCCAAGGAGTAACGGGATGTCGGCCACCGGATGTCCGTCCCTCACCGCCGCCATGGGGATGATCGATCGGGTTCATCGCCACACCACGAACCGACGGGCGCTTGCCTAACCAGCGTTTCCGGCCCGCCTTGCCGTATTTGATGTTTTTCTGATCCGGGTTCGAAACGGCGCCGATTGTCGCCATGCCCTCGGCGCGAACCATCCGCACCTCGCCGGAGGCCAGGCGAAGCAACGCCTTCCCTGCGTCTTTGCCAACAAGCTGCGCATAAGCGCCCGCCGCACGCGCAATCTGCGCACCCTTTCCCGGCTTCATTTCAATGTTGTGGATAATCGTACCCACGGGAATGTTCTTCAGAGGCAATGCGTTTCCCGGCACGATGTCCACGTTTTCACCGGCAAGAATCTTGTCACCAACCTTCACCCGCTGCGGCGCGATAATGTAGGACAATTCATCATCTTCGTAACGCAAAAGCGCAATAAAAGCACTTCGGTTCGGGTCGTATTCGATCCGCTCAATGACCGCCGGCATATCAAATTTGCGGCGCTTGAAATCAATAATCCGGTAGCGCTGCTTATGGCCACCGCCCCGATGCCGGCACGTCACCCGCCCATGATTGTTACGACCGCCCTTCTCCGAAAGGCCTTCCGTAAGCTTCTTGACCGGCTTGCCCTTCCACAAATTCGAGCGATCCGTAATGACGAGCTGCCGCTGAGAAGGCGTCGTCGGCCTGAATGTTTTCAACGCCATCCCTTAGATCCCCGTCGTAACGTCAAGCGTGTGGCCCTCGGCAAGGGTCACCATCGCTTTTTTATAATCAACGCGCCGTCCCAACTGGCCCTTAAACTGTTTAACTTTGCCTTTTTGACGCAGGGTGTTTACAGCCAACACTTTGACATCAAACAATTTTTCCACCGCCTCCTTGATTTCCGGCTTCGTCGCAGACAGAGCCACGCGGAACGTGACCTGGCGGTGCTCGGAACCAAGGGTTGCCTTCTCCGTAATCACCGGCGAAAGCAGGATGTTGTACATCGCCTCGGTAATCTTCTTGGAGTCCTTCGCCTTATTTTCCCTGCGCTTTCTCATTTCAGACGCGCCTCCAGGTACGCAATTGCGTCTTTCGTCAAGACAAGCAGGTCGCGACGAAGAATGTCGTAAACGTTTGTGCCTTGCTGAGGCAGAACATCGACACCCGGCAAATTATGTGCCGCCCGCCCGAAATTCGCATCCACCTCCTGGCCATCGATGACCAGCACCGAGGACCAGCCAAGCTTGCCAAAGCGCGCCTTCAGCTCTTGTGTCTTGACGCTGCTTAATTTTGTGGAATCGAGAATCACAATCTTGCCTGCGGCCTGCTTTGCAGAAAGCGCCGCCTTCAGAGCAAGCCTGCGTACTTTTTTCGGCAGCTGAAACGCGTGGGAACGCGGGGTTGGGCCAAAAATCACAGCACCACCACGAAACTGCGGCGAACGGAGAGAACCCGCCCGCGCCCGACCGCCGCCTTTTTGCGCCCAAGGCTTGCGGCCCGTCCCCCGAACATCGCTGATGCCCTTTGTCTTATGGGTGCCAGCGCGGCGCTTTGCCAACTGCCAGGTAACCATGCGCTGCAAAATATCCGGTCGCGGCGGAATGGAAAATATTTCGTCTGCAAGGTCTATCTCGCCGACATCTTTCGCATCCAAATTTATAATTTTGCACTTCATTGCAAAGCTATTCCTTCTTCCCGGATTCTTCCGGGGATTTACTCGCTTCCGAAACATCCTCGCCCGCGGGCTCGGCTGCGACGTCCGTTTCACTCACCTCGGCGTTGCCTGCCCCGCGAAGAGCCGCCGGAAAAGGTGCTGCCTCAGGGCGCGCCTTCTTCACGGCATCGCGGATCATCACGTACCCCCCTTGCGACCCCGGCACGGCACCGCGCACGAAAAGAAGGCCAGCCGCCACATCCGTCGATACGATTCTTAGGTTCTGCGTCGTCACCCGCTCGGCACCCATGTGACCCGCCATCTTCTTGCCCTTGAAAACCCGCCCCGGGTCTTGGCATTGGCCCGTCGAACCATGGGAACGATGAGAAACCGAAATGCCGTGACTGGCCTCGAGGCCACTAAAATTATGACGTTTCATAGCGCCAGCGAATCCCTTACCGATCGACGTGCCGCTAACATCGACATATTGCCCCGAGACAAAATGATCAACAGTAATCTCGACACCAATTTCCAAAAGCGCATCCGCACTTACCCGAAATTCAGCAAGCTTACGCTTCGGCTCAACCTTCGCCTTCGCATAATGTCCACGAACCGCCTTCGTGACGTTCTTTACCTTCGCCTTTCCAATCCCAATCTGCACGGCTGAATAGCCGTCCCTTTCCTTGGTTTTTGTGGCGATCACCTCACACCTGTCCACCTTCAGAACGGTAACAGGGATGTGCTCACCCCCTTCCGTCAAAAGGCGGGTCATGCCGAGTTTTTCTGCAAGAAGGCCCGTTCGCATCCTSYCSMCCYTARAKCTTGATYTCMACGTCGACGCCGGCCGSMAGRTCGAGCTTCATCARCGCRTCKACSGTCTGYKKSGTCGGWTCAACRATGTCCARCASYCGCTTRTGGGTRCGRATTTCAAACTGYTCGCGMGAYTTYTTRTCGATATGSGGCGAACGCAAWACSGTGAAYTTYTCRATWCKSGTCGGCAAYGGAATYGGACCACGCACSYKYGCYCCCGTYCKCTKYGCYGTRSYGACGATYTCMYTSRYCGACTGRTCSARCASCCKGTGATCGAACGCCTTCAGGCGGATGCGTATGTTTTGACTATCCATTACCGTTTCCTAATCTTCTTTTGGGCTTACCCTATTCGATGACCTTGATGACGACCCCGGCACCAACGGTGTGGCCGCCCTCGCGAATGGCAAAGCGCAGACCCTCGTCCATGGCAATCGGCACAATCAGCGTCGCCGTCATCGTCACATTATCCCCGGGCATCACCATCTCCGTCCCCTCCGGAAGCTCAATCGAGCCCGTCACATCCGTCGTACGGAAGTAAAACTGCGGACGGTAATTCGAGAAAAATGGCGTATGACGACCGCCTTCTTCCTTCGTCAGGATATAGGCCTCGCAGGTGAACTTCGTGTGTGGCGTAATCGATCCTGGCTTCGCCAGAACCTGGCCGCGCTCCACGTCCTCACGCTTCGTGCCGCGAAGAAGGCAGCCCACATTGTCGCCAGCCTCGCCCGTGTCCAGAAGTTTCCGGAACATCTCGACGCCCGTAACCGTCGTCGTCGTCGTATCCTTCAGACCGACAATCTCAATCTCGTCCCCAACGTGCACGATGCCCTGCTCAATCCGACCCGTCACAACCGTGCCACGGCCCGAAATCGAAAACACATCCTCAATCGGCATCAGAAAGGGCTTCTCTTTCGGACGCTCCGGCTGCGGAATRTARSTGTCAACCGCCKCCATCAGCTCAAGAATCGAATCCTTCCCAATCGCATCGTTCTTACCTTCAAGCGTGCACAGCGCCGAACCCTTCACAATCGGGATGTCGTCGCCGGGATAGTCATAGGAACTAAGCAATTCCCGGACCTCAAGCTCAACCAGCTCCAAAAGCTCCGCATCGTCCACCTGGTCAACCTTGTTCAGGTAAACCACGATCGCCGGAACACCAACCTGGCGCGCCAGCAAAATATGCTCCCGAGTCTGCGGCATCGGACCGTCCGCCGCCGAAACAACCAAAATTGCCCCGTCCATCTGCGCCGCGCCCGTGATCATGTTCTTCACGTAATCCGCATGACCCGGACAGTCCACATGTGCGTAGTGACGCTTCTCCGTCTCATACTCAACATGCGCCGTCGCAATCGTGATCCCGCGTGCCCGTTCCTCAGGCGCCTTGTCAATCTGGTCATACGCCGTAAACTCCGCGCCCCCAGATTCCGCAAGAACCTTCGTGATTGCCGCCGTCAGCGACGTCTTCCCGTGATCAACGTGACCGATCGTGCCTACGTTGCAATGCGGCTTCGTCCGCTCAAACTTTTCTTTCGCCATCGTCTAGGTTTCCTTGGACCGTCTAGGCCGTTTTTGCCTGAATTTCATCTGAGATTGTCTGCGGAACTTGCTCGTAGTGAGCAAAATGCATTGTGAACTGCGCACGACCTTGCGTCATCGAGCGCAACGAGTTCACGTAGCCAAACATGTTTGCGAGCGGAACCGTTGCCAACACCACCCGTGCGTTACCCCGGGCATCCATGCCACTAACCTGTCCACGGCGTCCACTCAAATCCCCGATAACGTCGCCCATATATTCTTCAGGCGTCACAACTTCGACTTGCATGACCGGCTCCAGCAATTTCGGCGCAGCACTCCGCATACCTTCGCGAAAGGCAGCACGAGCAGCAATCTCGAAAGCCAGCACACTTGAATCAACGTCATGGGAAGCGCCATCCACCAACGTCGCCTTGAAATCAATGAACGGGTACCCCGCCACGACACCGGACTGCATGGCCGTTTCCAGCCCCTTCTTCACGCCTGGCACATATTCCCTTGGAACAGAACCGCGAACGATGGCGTTCTCAAAAACAAAGCCGGAACCTGCCTCAAGGGGCTCGAAACGAATTTTGACGCGGGCAAACTGGCCGGAGCCGCCCGTCTGCTTCTTGTGAGTGTAATCCGTATCGACCGCCCTCGTGAGAGTTTCCCGATACGCCACCTGCGGCGCGCCAACATTCGCGTCCACATTGAATTCACGCCGCATGCGATCAACGAGCACTTCGAGATGAAGTTCGCCCATCCCCTTGATGATCGTCTGGCCGCTTTCCTCATCGGACGTGACCCGAAAGGACGGATCTTCCGCTGCGAGGCGGACGAGAGCCGTTCCCATTTTCTCTTGATCGGCCTTTGTCTTTGGCTCGACCGCCACCTCGATAACCGGCTCCGGGAATTCCATCCGCTCCAGGACAATCGGATTCTCAGGGAAGCAGAGCGTGTCACCTGTTGTCGTATCCTTAAGGCCGACAAGCGCAACGATGTCCCCGGCCCTTGCTTCCTGCACATCCTCGCGGGTGTTTGCATGCATTTCAAGCATACGCCCAATACGCTCTTTCTTTCTCTTCACGCTATTGAGAACATGGGTGCCGTTCGTAAGAACGCCCGAATAAACGCGGATATAGGTGAGGGTACCGACGTAAGGGTCGGTCATGATCTTAAAGGCAAGAGCGGAAAACGGTTCGTCATCCGAATTGTGGCGTTCGATTTCCTCCTCGCCATCCAGATTGTGGCCTTTAATGGCCGCGACTTCCGTCGGCGCAGGCAGGTAGTCAATCACCGCATCAAGAAGGTTCTGCACCCCCTTGTTTTTAAAGGCAGAACCGTTAAATACCGGCACGAAATCAAGATTGATGGTCCCCTTGCGGATGCATTTTTTCAGCGTATCGATATTGGGCTCTGTTCCATCAAGATAAGCCTCAAGGGCAGCATCGTCCTGCTCAAGGACGGTTTCGACGAGTTTTGCGCGATATTCTTCCGCCTGGGCCATCAGATTTTCCGGGATTTCCTCTTCCACGAATTCGGCACCGAGGGTTTCGTCTTTCCAGCGCAGCGCCTTCATCGTCAGCAGATCGATCAGCCCGACATATTCCGCCTCCGCCCCAAAGGGAAGCTGCACCACCAACGGCACGTCACCAAGCCGATCGACGATCATGTCAACGCAGCGGAAAAAATCAGCGCCGATACGGTCCATCTTGTTGATAAAGCAAATCCGGGGAACCTTATATTTATCTGCCTGCCGCCAGACCGTTTCGGACTGCGGCTCGACCCCGGCGACGCTATCAAAAACGGCGACGGCTCCATCAAGAACACGCAAGCTTCTTTCAACTTCAATCGTGAAATCAACGTGGCCGGGCGTGTCGATAATGTTGATGCGGTGGTCTTTCCAGAAGCAGGTCGTTGCCGCAGAGGTGATCGTAATGCCACGCTCCTGCTCCTGCTCCATCCAGTCCATAACGGCCGTTCCATCATGGACCTCGCCGATCTTATAAGATCGCCCGGTGTAATAGAGGATCCGCTCAGTCGTTGTCGTCTTACCGGCGTCAATATGGGCCATGATGCCGATATTGCGGTAGCGTTCGAGAGGAGTTGCACGTGCCATTTCAAGATATCCTTTTGAACATTACCAACGGTAATGCGCAAAGGCCTTGTTTGCCTCAGCCATGCGATGCACGTCTTCCCGCTTCTTGATCGCCGTCCCGCGATTTTCAGAAGCGTCCAGGATCTCCCTTGAAAGCCGTTCGATCATTGTCGTCTCGTTGCGCTTGCGGCTAGCTTCGATCAGCCAACGGATCGCCAGGGCCTGACGGCGCTCCACCCGCACCTCGACTGGCACCTGATAGGTGGCCCCGCCAACTCGCCGGGAACGCACTTCAAGCGACGGCTTCACGTTGTTGAGCGCATCATGAAATGTCTGAAGAGAGTCCTTGCCACCACGCTCGGAAATACGGTCAAAGGCCCCATAAACGATTGCTTCTGCAATGGACTTTTTGCCCGCACGCATGAGCGAATTGATGAATTTCATCACCACCTGATCGCCATATTTTGCGTCTGGTAAAATCTCGCGGTGTTCTGCGGCGTGACGTCGTGACATGAGGCGCTCTTACTCTTGCTGTTTCGGGTCTGTTTCGGGTCTATTTTGGACGCTTGGCACCGTATTTCGAACGGCGCTGACGACGATCCGTTATGCCCTGGGTATCAAGGGTGCCGCGAATAACGTGGTAGCGCACACCAGGCAAATCCTTCACGCGCCCACCGCGCAGCAGAACAACGGAATGCTCCTGAAGGTTATGGCCCTCGCCAGGAATGTAGGTGGTCACCTCGAAACCGTTTGTCAGTCGCACGCGAGCTACCTTCCGAAGCGCGGAATTCGGCTTCTTTGGCGTTGTCGTGTAGACGCGCGTGCAAACGCCACGTTTTTGCGGGCACGCCTGCAGCGCCGGCACTTTGTTGCGGACAACTGCCGCCGCGCGCGACTTGCGGACCAACTGGTTAATCGTAGGCATCCGTCAAAATCCTTATTCTTTCGCCGCCTTGGGCGCACAAGAAAACACGGGGACAAGCGCAACAAATCGAGGCGCTTTGCCCCCTCCGGGTTCTTTTCGCCGACCCGATCGGCCTGAGATCGTTATAACCTAAGCACACACGCGACTGCGTCTAAGGTGGAAACCCTACCACCAGCCGCAAAAGAGCGCGCAGTTTATGAGCGGAAGCCCCTTGACGTCAAGGGAAATTCCGTAGTTTTCCGCCCTTTTCCACACATTGCGGCGCGCGCCCCTGGAAAGGACCCGGCCCTGATTAATCAGGGCTGGAAAAATGCCGTTCTAACCCTCCGGCGAGGCCGAAATCTCCTCCTTTTCCGCCGCTTCCGCCATTTCTGCAGCCTTCGTTATTTCTGCAGCTTTCGTTATTTCCGCCGCCGCCGCCGCCGCCGTCACTTCCAGGTCACGCTCGGAAGCCAGCGCCTTCATGCGATTAATCACACTGCCCGTGCCCGCCGGAATCAGCCGTCCAACGATGACGTTCTCCTTAAGGCCCAACAGATTGTCAACCCGTCCTGAGACGGCTGCCTCGGTCAGCACACGTGTCGTTTCCTGGAAGGAAGCCGCTGAAATGAAGGAGCTCGTCTGCAGGGACGCCTTCGTGATTCCCTGAAGAACCGGGTTTGCCTTTGCGGGCTTGCCCCCTTCTGCCTCAATGCGGGCGTTCTCGTCGGCAAATTCCACGCGATCAATTTGTTCGCCGATCAGCATTGTCGTATCCCCGGCGTCCTCGATTTCCAGCTTTTGTAGCATCTGGCGAACGATCACTTCGATGTGCTTGTCATCAATCCGCACCCCCTGCAGCCGGTAAACCTCTTGGATTTCGTCCACCAGATAGGCCGCCAATGCCTCCATACCCATGACCTTCAAAATATCATGGGGCACAGGATTGCCATCCATCAACGGATCGCCCCTTCGTATGTAATCCCCTTCCTGAACGGTAATGTGCTTGCCCTTCGGGATCAGATATTCCGATGGCTCGCCGGCGCCATCCTCCGGCACAATGATGACCCGGCGTTTCGATTTGTAGTCCTTTCCGAACTCAACGATGCCGTCCATGCCAGCGATAATCGCGTATTCCTTTGGCTTACGCGCCTCGAAGAGTTCGGCAACCCGTGGCAACCCACCGGTGATGTCGCGGGTTTTTGCAGATTCCCGCGGAATCCTGGCCAGGACATCACCCGCATGCACTTCCGCCCCATGTTCGACGTTCAAAATTGCATCGACGGACATGAAGTAACGAGCCTCCTTGCCATTCGCCAAGGTGACGATATCGCCGTTCTTATCGCGAAGCGTGATCCGCGGTTTCAAATCCGAGCCACGCGGCTGCTGCTTCCATTCCGTCACCACCGTGCTGGCAATACCGGTCGCGTCGTCGAGCACTTCGCGCATCGAAATTCCTTCGACGAGGTCGACGTAAGTTACGGTCCCTTCCTTTTCCGTAATAATCGGAATCGTATAAGGATCCCACTCCGCAAGCTTGGCACCCTTTTTAGCCTTGGCCCCATCCTTTACCAGAATCTTGGCACCATACGGCACGCGCGAACTTCCCAATTCTACGCCTGCCGCATCAAGAAAAAGAAATTCCGTGTTACGCC
Organism: Rhodospirillaceae bacterium; assembly: GCA_002746255.1. Classification (NCBI taxonomy): domain Bacteria; kingdom Pseudomonadati; phylum Pseudomonadota; class Alphaproteobacteria; order Rhodospirillales; family Rhodospirillaceae; species Rhodospirillaceae bacterium. Next base: position 97,512 of record NVWO01000006.1, read on the forward strand.
CCATGACGACCGGCAGCCCCCCACTATCGATCACGACGTTCTGGTTCTTGATCTTAACGGTTCCGTCATAGACCATCTCGATAGAGGATTTTTCCGCACCACGTTGCGCGGCACCACCAATATGAAAGGTCCGCATCGTCAACTGCGTTCCCGGCTCGCCAATCGACTGCGCCGCAATGACGCCAACCGCCTCGCCGATATTAACAGTGGTTCCCCGCGCAAGGTCGCGCCCATAACACTTCACACAAACCCCGCCATGAAACCTGCATGTCAAAACGGAACGAATTTTGATGGATTCGACGCCGGCACGGTCGATCACCTCGACTGCGGCTTCATCGATTATTTCATTGGCCGTATAAACGACTTTGCCGCTCACCGGATCAACCACGTCTTCTGCGGAAACCCTGCCCAAAACCCGGTCACCAAGCGACACAATCGTATTTCCGCCTTCGACGACCGCGCGTATGGTCAGCCCATCCGTCGAGCCGCAATCTTGATCAACGATAATGCAATCCTGGGCAACATCAACCAAACGCCGGGTCAGATAACCCGAATTTGCCGTTTTCAAGGCCGTATCCGCAAGCCCCTTCCGCGCACCATGGGTGGAGTTGAAATATTCAAGAACGGTCAACCCCTCCTTAAAGTTCGAGATGATCGGCGTTTCGATGATTTCCCCTGATGGCTTCGCCATCAAACCACGCATACCAGCAAGCTGCTTCATCTGCGCCGTAGAACCACGCGCGCCGGAATCGGCCATCATATAAACGGAATTCACCGACACGCTGTTCGCGCTGGAGGCAATCCCCTGCATCATCGCATCCGAGACCATGTCCGTGCAGCGGGACCAAACATCAATCACCTTATTGTACTTCTCACCCTGGGTGATAAGGCCATCAAGATATTGCTGCTCGTGCTCCTTGACCTTTTCATTGGCCTCCTCAACGAACCGCTCTTTTGATTTTGGAATCACAAGATCGTCTTTTCCGAAGGAAATCCCTGCCTTACACGCATGGCTGAAGCCCAATTGCATAAGACGATCGGTAAAGACAACCAGTTTCTTCTGCCCGCTATGCCGATAGACCATGTCGATGACATGGCTTACTTCGCGCTTCGTCAGCAAACGGTTGATCAGATCGAATTTCACTTCCGGGTGGCGAGGAAGAATTTCCGAGAGCAGCATGCGACCCGGCGTCGTATCAACGATCATCGCAATCGAATCGCCATTGCTGTCTACAGTTTTGTAGCGCGACTTAATGCGGCTGTGCAGCGTGATCGCTTCCGCATCCAGGGCCTGTTGAATTTCGGCCGTATTTGCGAAAATCATGCCTTCACCCGGCTGGCCTTTGGCTTCCATCGTCAGATAGTAAAGCCCCAAGATAATGTCTTGGGACGGCACGATGATCGGCTTGCCGTTCGCAGGGCTAAGAATGTTGTTCGTCGACATCATCAAAACGCGCGCTTCAATCTGTGCTTCCAGGGAAAGCGGCACATGCACTGCCATCTGGTCGCCGTCGAAATCGGCGTTAAAGGCTGTACAGACGAGCGGGTGAAGCTGGATCGCCTTTCCCTCGATGAGAACCGGCTCAAATGCCTGCACACCAAGACGATGCAGCGTTGGCGCACGGTTCAAAAGCACCGGATGTTCGCGGATGACCTCTTCCAGAATATCCCATACTTCAGGACGTTCCTTTTCCACCATTCGCTTTGCGGCCTTGATGGTCGTCGCCATGCCATAAAGTTCAAGTTTGGAATAAATAAACGGCTTGAACAGTTCGAGCGCCATTTTCTTCGGCAGGCCGCATTGATGCAGCAACAGTTCCGGCCCAACAACGATGACGGAACGCCCGGAATAATCGACACGCTTGCCCAGCAGGTTCTGGCGAAAGCGCCCCTGCTTGCCTTTCAGCATATCCGAGAGCGATTTCAACGGTCGTTTGCTGGCCCCGGCAAGCGGGCGGCTGCGCCGTCCATTGTCAAAAAGCGCGTCCACAGCTTCCTGCAACATCCGCTTTTCATTGCGCGCAATAATGTCCGGGGCACGCAATTCAATTAACCGTTTCAAGCGGTTGTTCCGGTTGATCACACGACGGTAAAGATCGTTGAGGTCCGACGTCGCAAAGCGTCCGCCATCAAGCGGCACGAGGGGGCGAAGCTCCGGTGGAATAACGGGAACCACCTCAAGGATCATCCACTCCGGTCGCGAACCCGATTCCAGGAAGGCCTCTACGAGCTTGAGGCGTTTCACATATTTCTTCCGCTTGGTCTCGGAATTTGTCTCCTTAAGATCTACTTTCAGCGTCTCGCGCGTTTCCGCAAGATCGATTGCCGCCAACATCGTGCGAATAGCTTCCGCCCCGATGGATGCCGTAAAGGAGTCCGGGCCATATTCCTCTTTCGCCTCAAGATATTCTTCATCCGTCAGCAATTGATGCAATTTAAGCGGTGTTAAACCCGGTTCGATGACGACGTAATTTTCGAAATACAGGACCCGCTCGATATGCTTGAGCATCACATCAAGGAGAAGACCAATCCGGCTCGGCAAGGATTTCAAAAACCAGATGTGGGCAACCGGGGACGCAAGCTCGATATGTGCCATCCGTTCGCGGCGAACCTTCTGCAAGGTCACCTCGACACCACATTTTTCACAGATGATGCCGCGGTATTTCATCCGCCGGTATTTTCCACAAAGGCACTCGTAGTCCTTTACGGGTCCGAAGATACGCGCGCAAAACAACCCATCCCGCTCTGGCTTAAACGTGCGGTAGTTGATGGTTTCCGGCTTACGAATTTCACCATATGACCAGGAGCGAATGCGCTCTGGGCTTGCGATCGAGACTCGAATCTGATCGAAGCTCTCCGAGCTGCTCGTCTGACTAAAAACTTTCATCAATTCATTCATAAGGGTCTCCTAGACGTCCCCGATTTCCCGGTCAGACTGGTCAATGATCTTTCCGTATTAACTCGACGTTCAAGCAAAGCGATCGTATTTCTTTCACAAGCACGTTGAAGGATTCGGGAATACCCGTTTCAAACGTATTGTCGCCCCTGACGATCGCCTCGTAGACTTTTGTTCGGCCCGACACATCATCGGACTTGACGGTCAGCATTTCCTGAAGCGTATAGGCAGCCCCGTACGCCTCAAGGGCCCACACTTCCATCTCGCCAAACCGTTGGCCTCCGAATTGCGCCTTACCGCCAAGCGGCTGCTGAGTCACCAGGCTGTATGGCCCAATGGAGCGCGCATGGATTTTGTCATCCACCAAGTGATGCAGCTTCAGCATATAGATATAGCCGACGGTTACCTTGCGCTTGAATTCCTCGCCCGTTCGCCCATCGACCAAAGTCACCTGGCCCGATGCACCTAGACCCGCACGCTCCAACATCTCGACGATATTTTCCTCGCGCGCGCCATCGAACACCGGCGTCGCCATAGGAACGCCTGGCCGCAAGTTTTCGACAAGCTCGTCCAGTTCCTTGTCCGAAAGATCGGTGATGTCCTGCTTCTGATCCTCGCCATAGATATCGATAAGCTCTTTGCGAAGTTCCTGGTACTTGCCATCCTGACGAACCCTGTCCAGCATTTTTCCCAATTGCTTGCCCAGGCCTGCCGAAGCCCAACCAAGATGGGTCTCGAAAATCTGGCCGACATTCATGCGCGAAGGCACGCCCAACGGATTAAGAACGATGTCCACAGGCGTCCCATCCTCCAGAGATGGCATGTCCTCAATCGGCATAATTCGTGAGATCACGCCTTTGTTGCCATGTCGGCCGGCCATCTTGTCACCCGGCTGTAATTTCCGTTTCACGGCGACGAAGACTTTCACCATCTTCATTACGCCCGGCTGAAGATCGTCCCCCCGCTGCAGCTTTTCAACCTTGTTCTGAAAGCGTGCTTCAAGACGCGCAATGCTCTCGTCGAATTGCTTGCCAAGCGCCTCGATCTTAGACATCTCGCTCTCGTTTTTCAGATTGATCTGACGCCATTGTCCCGGGGTAAACTCCTCAAGCACCGCGTCCGTAATTTTCGTGCCCTCCTTCAGACTCCGAAGCCCACGGCTTGCGACCTTGTTGAGCAGCATTTCCTTAAGTCGGCCATAGTAGCCGCGCTCAAGAATGGCCTTTTCAGCATCGCGGTCTTTTGCGAGGCGTTCGATTTCCTCCCGCTCGATCGTCAACACACGTTCGTCTTTATCGACACCACGACGCGAGAAGACACGCACTTCGACGACAGTTCCAGAAACGCCCGGCGGAACACGTAGAGAGGTGTCACGAACATCCGAAGCTTTTTCACCGAAAATTGCCCGAAGCAGCTTTTCTTCCGGCGTCACCGGCGACTCACCCTTCGGCGTCACTTTGCCGACAAGAATGTCGCCAGCCTTCACTTCGGCACCAATATAAACGATGCCGGCTTCATCAAGGTGACGAAGCGCTTCTTCACCAACGGTTGGAATGTCACGCGTGATGTCTTCCTGTCCAAGCTTGGTATCACGCGCCATCATTTCAAATTCATCGATATGGATCGACGTAAACGTATCATCGCGTACGATTCGCTCGGAGATGAGGATCGAATCCTCAAAGTTGTAGCCATTCCACGGCATGAACGCGACGAGAACGTTACGCCCAAGCGCCAGGTCGCCGATATCTGTAGACGGCCCATCGGCAATGATATCGCCCTTGGCAACGACATCCCCCACCTTTACGAGCGGACGCTGGTTGATGCAGGTGTTCTGATTCGACCTCTGGAATTTCATGAGATTATAGATGTCGACGGCAGCCACCGCGCTGGAGGATGCTTCTTCCGTGGCGCGCACGACGATGCGCGTGGCATCGACCTGGTCAACAATCCCCGAGCGACGCGCGGAGACAGCAACCCCTGAATCCCGCGCAACAATACCTTCCATGCCAGTGCCGACAAGCGGTGCCTCGGTTTTAATGAGGGGAACTGCCTGACGCTGCATGTTCGAGCCCATAAGCGCGCGGTTTGCATCATCGTTCTCAAGGAAAGGAATGAGAGACGCAGCCACCGAAACAAGCTGTTTTGGTGAGACATCCATCAGATCGACGGTTTCTGGCAACGCCATGTGGAACTCGCCGGACATCCGGCAACTGACGAAGTCCTCAACAAGGCGCCCCTGTTTGTCGAGCGGCGAATTCGCCTGGGCAACAATATGGCCCGCCTCGTCCATCGCCGAAAGGTACACGACCTCGTCCGTCACTTTACCTTTGCTGACTTTCTGGTAGGGCGTTTCAATAAAGCCGTATTTGTTAACCTTGGCGTAAGTTGCCAGAGAATTGATCAAGCCAATATTTGGCCCTTCCGGAGTCTCAATGGGACATATCCGACCGTAATGGGTGGGATGCACGTCCCGCACTTCGAAGCCCGCACGTTCACGCGTCAGCCCGCCCGGCCCCAATGCCGACAGGCGCCTTTTATGCGTAACTTCCGACAGAGGATTCGTCTGGTCCATGAATTGGGAAAGCTGAGAGGATCCAAAAAACTCGCGAACCGTCGCCGCAACCGGTTTTGCATTGATCAGGTCGTGGGGCATGACGGTATCGATCTCGACAGAGCTCATCCGCTCGCGAACGGCCCTTTCCATCCTGAGCAGCCCCATCCGGTACTGGTTTTCCATCAGTTCGCCAACGGAACGGACGCGCCGGTTGCCAAGATGATCGATGTCGTCGATGTCGCCCTTCCCATCCTTCAGGTCGACTAAAATTTTCACAACCTTCAGAATGTCTTCCTTGCGCAGGACGCGAACATTGTCTTCCGTTTGGAAACCAAGCCTGGAATTCATCTTGACCCGACCGACAGCAGAAAGGTCGTAGCGCTCTGAATCAAAGAAAAGGCCCTGAAACAGAGTCTTTGCCGCTTCGATGGTCGGCGGTTCACCCGGCCGCATAACCCGGTAGATGTCGACGAGTGCCTCATCGCGTGTCCGGTTTTTGTCGATCGCCAGCGTGTTGCGGATATGTGCCCCTACATTTATATGATCGATCGCAAGAATGGGGATTTCCGTGATGCCGGCTTCCTCAAATGCTTCCAGAGTCTCTTCGGTAATCTCGTCACAGGCTTCGGCAAAAATTTCACCCGTCTTCTCATTGAGAAGATCGCTGGCTACGTAACGTCCAATCAGCTCTTCCGGCGAGACAAGCTGTTCCTTCAGGCCGCCATCGCGAAGCCGCTTAATCAACCGTGGCGTAATTTTCTCGCCCGCTTCGACCGCCACCTTGCCGGTTTTTGCGTTCACAAGGTCATGGGTAAGTTTGACGCCACGCGTCCACTCCGGATTGAAATCCGTGCGCCAGCCCCGTTTGGCCTGCTTGAAAATTTGGGTGTCGTAGAAATAGTTGAGGATCTCTCCGGCCGTCATGCCGCTGACCTCTTTGGCCGCGCCCTTCTTGCCCTTGCTGTCCTTGCTGTCCTTCTTTTCCTCACTCTCCGGATCTGACAACGCCAGCAAAAGAGTCGTGACCGGCAGCTTTCTGCGCCGGTCTATGCGCACATGAGCAATATCCTTTGCGTCGAATTCAAAGTCGAGCCACGAACCGCGATAGGGAATAATCCGAGCTGCAAACAGGAATTTTCCAGAAGAATGGGTTTTTCCCTTGTCGTGATCAAAGAAGACACCGGGAGAACGGTGCATCTGGGAAACGATCACGCGCTCCGTTCCATTGACAATAAACGTCCCCGTACCCGTCATGAGCGGCATATCGCCCATGTAAACGTCCTGCTCTTTAATGTCGCGAATCGACCGCAGCCCGGTCTCTTCATCGATATCCCACACAATCAGCCGCAGCGTCACCTTAAGAGGCGCGGCAAAGGTCATGCCGCGTTGCCTGCATTCTTCCTCGTCATATTTCGGTGGCTCAAACGCATAGGCGACAAATTCGAGAGTCGAGTGCCCCGAAAAATCAGAAATCGGAAAAACGATTTTAAAGACACCCTGCAGACCGTTGTCTTCCCGGTCCTGAGGCAGAATCTCCGCCTGTAAAAATTTTTCGTAGGAGCTTCGCTGCACCTCAATCAGGTTCGGCAATGCCGCAACCGTTTTAATCCGACCAAAGTTTTTGCGAATGCGTTTCCGAACAGTAAAGGACGTAGCCATACTTTCCTCTTAAACCCTTGCAGGTTGCATGGAAGCGCCCGCTTCTCCAAACGGGCAGAAACAGCCGGCGCGGCCAGCGCGTGTTGCAAGAGAACGCCGTCCCGACATGGAACTGCCGGGCCGACCAAGCCTGGAGACTGCCAGGCCGAGTCGCGTCTCCACAACAACGAGACGGGGCAGCAAACCAAGAACGCCCCGTCTCCATTTACAGATGGCCAAAACAGCCACTGTTACTTGAGTTCAACCGTCGCGCCCGCACCTTCGAGCTTCTTCTTCATCTCTTCTGCCTCTTCCTTCTTGAGGCCTTCTTTTACCGGCTTCGGCGCGGATTCAACCAAGTCTTTCGCCTCTTTCAGGCCAAGGCCCGTGATCGTACGGACTTCCTTAATGACATTGATTTTTTTCTCACCGAAAGCCACGAGAACCACCGTGAACGCGTCCTGCTCTTCGGCTGCCGCTTCGCCGCCGGCCGCGCCGGCCGCTGCAACCGCAACCGGTGCCGCCGCAGAAACGCCCCATTTTTCCTCAAGAAGTTTACTCAGCTCCGCCGCCTCAATCACGGTGAGCTGCGACAGGTCGTCAACAATCTTTTCCAAATTCGCCATTTTAATTTCTCCTAGACTTGAACTGTATTTTTCTGGGCGGGCTAAGCCGCATCCTTTGCCCCATAAGCGCCAATAACTCGCGCAACTTGTCCTGCCGGTGCTTGCAGCACACCCGCAATCCGCGTTGCCGGCGCACTCACTATGCCGACAATATTCGCGCGCGATTCATCGAGGGACGGCAGTGAAGCCAACGTCTTCACAGCATCCTTATCCAACACTTCCGTTCCGAACCCACCACCAAGAACAACGATTTTCTCGTTCTTCTTGGAAAAATTAACGACCACCTTCGCGGCAGACACAGGGTCTTCCGAATAAGCAATCGCAGTAGGGCCGCTGAAGTAATCATTCAGAGCTTCGTAGGGGGTGCCCTTGAGGGCGATGCGGGTGAGCCGGTTCTTCGTCACTTTGAAGTTCGCCCCAACCTCACGTACTTGCCGTCTCAAACTGGTGGATTCCGCCACCGTCATGCCGCTTTGATGCACAACAACCACGAGTGCAGCCGCATTAAAGACGTCGTGAAGCGAAGCAACCAACTGCTCTTTTTCTGATCGGTTCACCTTACGCCTCCAACCATTGAACGGAACGGCCAAAAAACAGCCGGTCCGCGCTACGCTTCTGGAACTGCCGAAAATCGACAGATCCGCTCGTCCTGTCCCAGAAGTTCAAGCCGTTTAAAACGCCTTCGCGAAAAGACGTCCAAATCGGTTTACCTTCTGTCTGTGCAGGTGGTTGCCCCTTAAACCATCGCGCCAACCGCGACGGCGCCTGCAGTCTTGGACAGATACGAAGGCACGGCACCGCCGCCCCTTCGATTCGTCGTCCCGGCCGCGCCGGATACGAAAAATAGCTTCGCCCAGAACGGATCATGTCCGCCTCAGGCTTAAAACATCCAACCGAATCCCCGGCCCCATGGTTGACGTCAGGGTGACCTTTTTTATATAGCTGCCTTTCGCGCCGCTTGGTTTTGCGCGCAAAATCGCATCAAAAAAGGCCTGCACATTCTGCACCAGGGCATCCTCGGAAAAGCTGGCCTTGCCAACGCCGGCATGGATAATCCCATTCTTTTCGGTTCGAAATTCAACCTGGCCCGCCTTTACCGCCTTTACTGCCTTTGCAATTTCATCCGTTACCGTCCCCACCTTCGGGTTTGGCATCAGACCGCGCGGCCCCAGAACTTTTCCGAGCTTGCCAACAATGCTCATCATCTGCGGCGTGGCGATGCAGCGATCAAAGTTGATCTCGCCACCCTGAACTTTTTTCGCAAGCTCTTCGGCTCCAACAAGATCGGCACCAGCGGCTTCCGCCTCTTCCGCTTGTTCCCCTTTTGCGAAGACGGCGACGCGGATTGTCCGCCCCGTCCCGTTCGGCAAATCAACGACGCCACGCACCATCTGATCCGAATGGCGCGGGTCTACACCAAGGTTTAAAGCAATTTCAATGGTTTCATCAAACTTCGCCGTCGCGCCCTTGCGAATCAGCCTGACCGCCTCCAAAATCGGATAGGATTCATCCCGATTGACACCCTCAAGCGCCTGGCGCATCCGCTTTCCATTTTTCCCCGCCATCGCTTTACTCCTTCACCTCAAGACCCATCGAACGGGCCGAACCGACAATCATCTGTGCCGCCGCGTCCAGATCATTCGCGTTTAGATCCACCATCTTCTTCTCGGCGATTTCGCGAATTTGGGTCATCGTTACCTTGCCAACCGTTTCCCGACCGGTCGTTTTCGCACCTTTGTTGATTTTTGCCGCCTTCTTCAGAAAAAAACTGGCCGGCGGTGACTTGGTGATAAAGGTAAAACTGCGATCGGCATAGACCGTGATCGTTGTTGGTATCGGCATGCCGGACTCAAGCTCTTTCGTCTCGGCATTGAAAGCCTTGCAAAATTCCATGATGTTGACGCCTCGTTGGCCCAAGGCCGGACCAATCGGAGGGGATGGGTTTGCCTTCCCTGCCGGAATTTGCAATTTGATGTAACCGCTAATCTCTTTTGCCATTTGCGTCCTCAGTTGTTCAAGGTGCGCGGTTGGGCCATGGCTGGCCTCCCGCGCGATGAATCGAATGGCCCCACGGCCCTACGCCGATTAAACCTTTTCCACCTGCGAATATTCCAATTCGACAGGTGTCCCCCGACCAAAAATCGATACCGTGACCTTGATTCTGGCTTTTTCCTCATCGACCTCTTCAACCAGGCCGCTAAAGGACGTGAAGGGACCGTCGCAGACGCGAACCTCCTCGCCAATCTCAAAGGTTACGGACGGTTTCGGCCGCTCAATTCCTTCCTTCACTTGATGGAGAATCCGGTTCACTTCCTCTTCGCTAAGAGGAACCGGCTTCCCTCTCGCCCCCAAAAATCCGGTGACCTTCAAGGTATCCGTCACAAGGTGCCACGTTTCGTCCGTCAACTGCATTTTCACAAGGACGTAGCCGGGAAAGAATTTGCGCTCGGCACTCACTTTTGTGCCTTTCCGCAACTCAACCACCTCCTCGATCGGCACCAGGACTTCCTCCATCAGGTCATCCATGCCTTTTAGCACCGCCTGCTCGCGAATGGACTGCGCGACCTTGCGTTCAAAACCGGAATAGACGTGCACGACGTACCATCGAGACGCCATTCTTAACCCCCAAACCCAAAGATCAAACGCACCCCAAGCGACAGAACCTGATCCACAAGGAAAAAGAAAACCGCCGCCAAAACCACCATTATAAATACCATCACCGTCGAAACACCCGTCTCCCTTCGCGTTGGCCACGTAACCTTCGCGACTTCCTGACGGACCTGGCGAATAAACTGTGCCGGGTTTGTCTTCTCTGCCATCCGTTACACCAATTCCATCGTGGTTGCTTTCCATGGTGGCACTACCGCAAAAACAGAGGCCCCTCCCATGGCAGGAGTGGAGGGACTCGAACCCCCAGCCCCCGGTTTTGGAGACCGGTGCTCTACCAGTTGAGCTACACTCCTAAATCCCGTCAATTCGTTCTCTCCGAAACCGACGCCGGCCTCTCGGACTGTCAAATGGCGAACGGAACCAAGAGTTCGTCTTCGTCATACTGATAGCAGCCGTCTGAACCTTTGCGTGATGCGTCCACCGTTATCTTCTTTTGGGCTTACCCTATTCGATGACCTTGATGACGACCCCGGCACCAACGGTGTGGCCGCCCTCGCGAATGGCAAAGCGCAGACCCTCGTCCA
>NVWO01000007.1 GCA_002746255.1 Rhodospirillaceae bacterium
GCGGTTGGACCGCGTTTCCTAATCAGCTAAACTAAGGACTGGCCGCTGGCGTTCTATAACTGGGTTGCGGTTGGACCGCGTTTCCTAATCAGCTAAACTTTACTCTAGCGATGTGTGAGTGTGTCTCTAGTTGCGGTTGGACCGCGTTTCCTAATCAGCTAAACTCCGCCAACGCAACCGCCGCGCCGCCCCAAAGTTGCGGTTGGACCGCGTTTCCTAATCAGCTAAACTAGTTAAGCCACGCATCCCATTTTCTCCGCAGTTGCGGTTGGACCGCGTTTCCTAATCAGCTAAACTTAGAAGCCTATGGCGAGGCCCTTCCAAAAGGTTGCGGTTGGACCGCGTTTCCTAATCAGCTAAACTTCGGAATGTAAATATATGGTTTGACGGATTGTTGCGGTTGGACCGCGTTTCCTAATCAGCTAAACTCGTCTTTTGCCACGCAGCGCGAAGAAACCCGTTGCGGTTGGACCGCGTTTCCTAATCAGCTAAACTGCGTCGTCACCATGACCGCGCGCCACAAAGGTTGCGGTTGGACCGCGTTTCCTAATCAGCTAAACTTTTTTGCGCGCGCGCTGGGATCGTCAACCGGTTGCGGTTGGACCGCGTTTCCTAATCAGCTAAACTTCAGTATCCGCGCGAGCGTGGCTTTCTTATGTTGCGGTTGGACCGCGTTTCCTAATCAGCTAAACTTCAAGAAAGAATAGCTGCGGTGTTGGCTTCGTTGCGGTTGGACCGCGTTTCCTAATCAGCTAAACTGAAAAGGAACCCACCGACATGACCGAAAAAGTTGCGGTTGGACCGCGTTTCCTAATCAGCTAAACTCCATCTGACAGACAAGGAGCCAATCCATGGGTTGCGGTTGGACCGCGTTTCCTAATCAGCTAAACTACGCCCTTGGTCAAGCGATTGATTTCAAGGGCGTTTTTCTTGTTCTGATGGGCAAAAAACCAGCCTCGGCAATGGCAAACAGGCGCGCAGAGTTCAGAAAAACACGAGTTGTTCCGGGTTTTTTCGTTGTGGTTCACGGCTTTGCCCTCGAAAACTGACAATGTTCTCATATTGTTTGTCGGTGAATTGCAGGATATCCACCTTGCCCCCGGATGGCAGCACGGATTCAACCTTTTTGGTCAGCGTCTCTACCGCCTCCTTGCCGGAAGTATAGCGCACATAGACGGAGAATTGGGCCATTTCGAACCCCTGATCCTTTAAAAAATTCCGAAAATCCGTGGCGGCCTTGCGCTCTTTAGGCTCGATCACGGGCAGGTCGAACAGCACCATTATCCACATGATCCGATATCCGCTGAGGTGGCTCATAGGGGCATTACGATGCCGTCGCCGAAAGCGGCAGCGGTGACCCGGGGAATTCCAGCTTTTTGCGTTCGCCGAGATAGACCTGCGCCAGCGACAAAGCCAGGCGGTCGAGGCAGGTTTGCAGGGGCGAGGCGCCCTGCGGCCCCTGAAGGTCCATTGTCGTCACGGCGGCAAGCGCCGCCTTGGCGTCGCGGTCCAGTGCCTCGCGCCCCTCTGCCGCAAGCCGCCGGGCTGCAAGATCGACGAAAGGGCGGAAGGGCTCCATGAGGTCATCGGCAAGGCGCAGGGCTTCCCCCCGGCTTTTGTGATGAATGGAAAGCGACGGATGCAGACCGGCGGCGAGGATGGAGCGCGCCGTCGCCGCGCGCAGCACCATATAGCCATAGTTCAGGAACGCGTTGGTGCCGCCACGGCCACGGTCGCGCTTGAAGGCTTGTCCCATCATCAATGGCCAATAGCGCCGTGCCGCCCGCGCCTCGATGTTGTCCGGGTCGCCCGAGCGTACCTGGCGAGCGAGGCTGCGCAGCGCGCCGGGCCGCTCGCCGGCAACGTCCAGGGCATCCGCCTGGGCAGTAATCTTAGCCTTGACGAGATCGCGCCAGAGGCGCTTGTGCACAGGCTTTGAGGCTTCCGCCTGGGCCTGTATGCGCAGGCCCTGTTCAAAATGTCCGTCGATGGGCAGGAGAAAGGCAACCGGCGCATGGTTTGATCCGCAGATAATCATGGGGGCGCCGCGCGCGGCGAGCCGGGCGGCAAGATTGGCCGAAAAAGTTGCCCCATGGCCGTGGACGACCAGCGCGGCGATGTCGTCGAGCGCCACCTGGCCAAGGGGCTCGCGCTCTCTGGACAGTTTCATGAACCCGCGGTCGGTCGAGAGGTGCACGCCATCGGTCGCCACCTCGACGATGCGCCCGATCATCGGGGCGGCCCCGGATCGAAGACGCGCCCGGCGGGATCGACGTGGACGAGGCGCGCGCAGCGGTCTTTGAGTTTGCTGAAGTTCGCGAAATCCCAACGAAAGGAATCCTCTGAATCCTTATGGCGTTTTTCCAGTTCCCCTCCTTCTTTATGCAAGGCTAGGTAGAAACAATTCGCACTTGGTGCGAGGCGGATGACCCGCATCACCTGCTCGCGTCCGTCCTTCTCAAGCCGGAGCAGATCGTTCTTCCGGACCCGCATGATCGGGCGCGCATCGGGGTGGTCGCGTTTCCATGGGGGCGTCCAGTCCTTCCGGTTTGCATCGAACCGCGTCACGCCATAGCCGCGCCACTTCCCGTCCGGCGTTTCGATGATATCGATACAATAGTTCTCGCCGGGGATGACGGCCTTGTATTCTCCATTCTTCCCGTGGCGGATGACCTTGTAGTCCGCCTCGACCTTATGGACGCGCACACGGTGTGTACCGGTTTCCTTGACGCAGCGTTCGAGTTCGGCCTGAAGCTCCTTTTTTTCAAGTCCTTTGGTGCGTTCCATCAATGTCTTGCGGATCCCAAGATCGCCGATGCGCTTGACTTCCGCCGCCGTGAGCGAAGTCACGGGCTTGCGGGTTGCGAGCCGCGGTTCCCCCGTTAGAGGATCCCGAACGATCCCGTAGGCCGTTTCCTCATGCAGCGCGCCTTCTACGCCGTGGTCCGGTTTGTGGGAAATGGTGATGCGGTTGATGGAGGTCCGGACATCTTCGCGGAAATTCCGCCATGGCTCCTTCAGCCCTGCCAGCAGGCGTCTGTCGAAATTTTCTTCCGCACGTGCCGCTTCCGTGGCGACGCGTTGCAGCAGGCCACGGTCGGTCAGCGCCACGACGATGGCATCGATGGCATGGTGGCGGTGGTCGTTGCGGTTCTTTGCCGGGTCCGCCGCCTCTTCCAGATTGTGACCCGCGAGCACCGAATTAAGCCCCCAGGTCCAGCGCAGATCGGCTGTCAACCGGCCCGGCGTCACCCAGACATCCGCGCCCGTGCGTAGAAGGTAGGTCTTGGCCAGGAGGGAGAGGTAGCGCGTCTCGTTAAGCTGGCGGGCGAGGAAGTCCCGCTCTTCGTTGTCATAGCGCGCCATGGCGTCCGGCCCAAAGCGCCAGCTTTTGTTATTTGGTAGATTGGCGGCCCGCGCCTTTATTGCTGGCCAGTCGAAACCTTCTGGCGAGGAAGCAAAGGCTTCATAAGGTGTTTTCTGCCCCTTGACGCGATTGGCGATGCGCATCGAGACGGTTTTGTTGCCGATGCCATCGTCAAGGGTGCGCGAGAACGGCAAAATGTGATCGATCTCCACTTCATCGGTGAACAGCCGCTCGATGCCGATCTGTTCGCCGGTATAGGGGCAACGCCGGGTGAGCGGATTAGCCGGGTTTAGCTCCTCCCAAAGACGCAGGCGCAGGCGGTTTTCGTAAGTATCGGATAGTTTCTGTTCTTCAAGGATGGCGCGGCGCTTGTCGTTGGCATCCTGGTTGTCCCTTTGCTGTCGTTCGAGTTCCGATTTACCCTTGGCGGACAGCGGCAGATTGCGGGCGAGTTCGACCACGATTTCGGTCGGGCGGCCATAACGTTTTATCAACGCTTTTATCAACGTATTGATGACACGCCGAAGCTGGTTGAGCGCGACATGCACGGTCGGGTTGGCGATCTTGCCGACGCGCTTTTCAGGCAAGTCGGCGGGCTCGCCCGTGCCGAACGCGACATGACGTTCCAACACCTCGCCGTAATAGGGCAGCGCGTCGAACACCTCGCCGTCGAAATCAAGGTCGTCATAGCCCGCCGCCTCCTTGGCGGCGTCATAGGTAATCACGGCGCGTTCCAGTTCGGCCAGAACCCGGCGCGTGGCGGTGCGGCCCAGTCGCCCATGTCCGGCCGGCAAGGGCGCGTTGGCGACCTTCTCGGCGGCTTCGGCGGAAAGGCTATGTTCGGCCATAAGCCAGTCAACGAGTGTTTTTTCGTTTTCCTCTTCGAGCAGACGCTTGACGATCTCTTCCTGGGCCTCGGCCGGAATTTTTCGCCACCCCGGTCCCCAGCGATTATTGTTGGCGAGGACGGCGGCGGTCTTGTCGCCGTCGAGATGCTTGCGGCGTTCGCTTTCCAGATTGAAACGCGCCTCGTCCGGCAGTTTCAAGAGCTTGCGCGCCTTCTGAAATTCAAGCTTCTGATGTGCGAGGGCCCATGCGACAAGAGAATCACGTTCCTCCAGGGTCAGGTTGCGCTCAGCCTCGCCGGGCAGCCGCACGTTCAGATGATTAACCTCCTGATAGATACGGATGCGCTGGACCGAGGGCAGGGCATGCGGCGCGCGTTTCTCGGAAGGATCAAGCGAACATTTGCCGACCGGCTGGGATTTTAACTTCCGCTGAAAGAGAAGGGTGTTGCGAAGCGCATCCCGCGCGGCATCGGACAGCGCCGCGTCATGAAATTTTTTCTGCGCTTTCCACAACGTGTCAAACTCTTGCGCGATCATGTCACGGGTGGGGTAAAAGTCGTAAAATGCCTTGGCGCCGGAACCCTGAAGCCGCGCCCGAACCGGGTGTTCCTGTGCGGCTTCGTGAGCAGCTTTGCGAGCGGCTTTGCGAGTTTCGAAATCTTTCGGATTTTTAACGCGCGGTTTGGCGAGATATTCGCCAAGGGTTCGCGCGCCCGCGTTTTTCATTACCGTTTTTACGTTTTCCGCCGCAGATTTGATCTTGCCCTTTTCATCCTCGGCGCCCTTGTCTGTCTTGCGGTTCGACTTGAAGCCTCGGCGTTGCTGAAGGTGGAACAGCGCCCGGCCGAGTTCGTGGAGGGAAAGTTTCTCGTCAAGGCCGCGTACACGCAAGTACCAGGGGTCGAACTTTTCGAGCCGCTTTCGTTCAGCCGGGTCCTTCGGCATCAGGCCGTGTTCGATCAGGCGCTCCATGAATTCAGAGCGCCGCTTGAGATAACGGTCACGCCGCCTGCGTTGCTGGCGGGGCAGCCGACGCATGACGGCGAGCGACTGCTTGTCTTTTGGATTGCGCCCGTCCGAAAAGATGCGCACGCCCGATGCGATCAAACCGGTTGGCCGGCCTTGACCGTCTAGTTTAAGCGCCGCCCAGCCGAGTGAATTCGTCCCCAGATCCAGTCCCAAACGCCATGCCATGACTTTCCTCCCTCTCAAGCCGCAACCAGTGGTTGATTAAACCCCTTGCGCGAATGCGGGTAAAGGTGGTTAAATCAGGGACTGGTTTAGCTGACTAGGAAACGAGGTCTTTCCGTTAACAAGATGAAAGATTCACAAAATAGGCGGTCCTTCGGGGCCGCCTTTCTTTTTTCGGGTTTTCCTGTTTCCGGTGTCTAATGCCGAAGGAAGGTAACGATGGTGCCGCGTTTCGACGGGAAGCGGGCCTTCAGGATCACCCCGTCTTCGCCATACCAGAGGTCGGTACGCACGGGTTTGCCCTTGCGCATCTGGATGAGCGCGAAGGCCTTGGCCTGATGCGTCTGTCCCCGGATGGTGATGGCGGCTTGGCCCATATCCTCGGTGCGAATGGCCTTCATGCGCCCCTTTAGGGGGCTGAAAAGCTGGGCATGCCTCAGGGTTTCCTTGCACCAGATAACTTGAGAAAACAGCGGCGTTTCAATCTCTGAAAGGCTGCCATTCCGGTTCACCTTCAAACTCTGTCCGTTCGGTCCATGACTGTTCGGTTTGATGCGAATGGCGACTTCGCGGCGGTTGTCGACGGTTTTTCCATCAAAGCTCTGAAAAACATCCGTCTCCCAGATTTCTTCGGATTGATGGCGGTAATTCAGCAGCGGGATCAGATAAAGAAGCGTGACCTTCACCTTGATGAGGGTCGAAACTTTCGTGCGCGTGCCCTCGCGTTCGAAGTCGATCCATGCGCCGCCGATGGGGGTATTGTCGTTCAGGATGTCATAAGAAAACTTGCCTTGGGGAAGCGAACAGGCATCCGCCGACCTTGCGGCAAGAAAAACAAAGGCCAGAAAGAAAAACAAAACCTTGCTTGCGCGCACCGGATTTTTGCCTCCGACCATGCATCCCAAGGGGTCAGTATAGCGGCGCGCGCACGTCCGGCCTAGCTCGGGTGAAAGCCAAAACGTTTAAAGATTTTCTCGACTTCCGGCTCGCGCAGAAAGTGGTAGAAATTCGTCACCGCCGGTTCTGTGCGTGTGCCAATGGGAACAAGGTGGTAACGGATGGGCGCATGGGTCGTTGCCGGGATGACGGCGATCACTTTCACCCGGTCGCTGATCAGCGCGTCCGTCGCATAGACGATGCCGGCATCCGCCTGGCCGCGTTCGACCAGGGTAAGGGCTTCGCGCACGTCGCTTGCGAAAAGAAAGTTGGGCGTCAACGCTTCCCACAGTTCAAGCTGCGAAAGCGCCTCGCGGGCATAGCTTCCGGCGGGCACGTTGTCCGGCTCGCCGATGGTGATCGTCCGGTCTTTCAGGTTCTTCGTGATGTGGAGGCCAAGCGGAATGCCGAGCTGAATGGAACTGTTCTTGCGGGTGATGAAAACCAGCCCGTTGCCACGTATTTCCGAGGTTTTGCCGGTGGGCGTGATGCCGTAAGCGGCAAGAGCCTCTTTCCACTCCGGCCGGTCCGTAATCAGAAGATCAACCGGCGCACCTTTTGAAACCCGCTTCTCAAGCTCGGCACTGGAGGCAAAGGTGACCAGCACCGCCCCCAAACCCTTTGCAGCAAAACGCTCGGAAACGACTTGCAGCACGTTGGTAAGGCTTGTGGGCGCGTAAACGGTAACCGGCGTTATCACTCTTTCTGGTGCTTCCGCGAGAAGCGTGCCGGGAATGCACAGCACCACGAGTGCAAAAACGCAAAAGATGCCCTTTTGCATTCTAGCTTTTGTAAAGGTTCTTCGGATCGACAAGGACATCTTCCACATTTTCGAGTTTTCCCCCGCGCACCGCGCGGAAAAAACAACTTTGCCTGCCGGTATGGCAGGCCACCCCTTTTTGTTCGACGGTTACAAGCACCGTATCGCCGTCGCAATCCAGACGAAAGTCGATCAGCGTCTGGGTTTGCCCGGATGACTCGCCCTTTCGCCACAATTGCTTGCGGGATCGCGACCAATAATGGACCTGGCCGGTCGCAAGGGTCTTTTTGATCGCTTCGCGGTTCATCCACGCCATCATCAGAACCTCGCCCGTGCCGTCTTGTTGGGCGATTGCCGGGACAAGACCGTTTTGATCGAAAAGGACGGTTTCCAGAATTTCTGGCAAAGCATCGTCCCATGCGCTTGGCATCGGTGTTCTCCTAGGCGGCGTTTGTTCGTTCTGTCTTCTTGAGGGATGCGCTAAAGGGGCGCGCCCTGTCAACCGTCCCGCGCGGGCATCAGGCAATTTTGCAGCGACGTGGCGTTTGTTTGCATCATCTGGAAGTAAAGGTCTGGGCTTGGTGTCAGACCACTTCCCAGCGGGTCCAGCGGCGCGGTGGAAATATCCGATCCCTCACGCAAGCGCGCAAGGATAGGCGCGGTGAATTGAGGTTCGTGGAAAAGGCAGCGAAAGGCGTTTTCGGTGATTTTCCTGCGAAGTGCCACGATCCGGCGTGGGCCGGCCCGGCGTTCGGGATCAATGGCGACGGCTTGCGACGGGCCGAGGTCATAACGCCCTTCAAGATAGGCATAGGAATCGTGAAAAACGAGGTACGGGATGCCGGCGAGGGGGGCAAGCTTTCGCCGTATTTCCAGGTCCAGGGCGCGCAGCCTTGCGATTGTCCTGTCGCGATTTTGCCGATAGATGGCCGTCCGTTCCGGGTTCGCTTCACCAAGCTGTTCGGCGACGATTGCCACAATCCGGATTGCGTTTTCCGGGTCGAGCCAGAAATGGGGGTCCAATTGGTAATTTGCGTCCGGATTGTGAGATTCGCTGTCGGTATCCCGATGCAGATGCCTCGCCTCACGGCGGAATATGCCCGGTGCGTGCAGAAGGGCTATGATTTTGGCCCCAGATTTTTCCGACAGACGCTTTAAGGGCGTTTCCAGAAAATTCTCCAGTTCCGGCCCGACCCAGAAGACAAGATCTGCCTCTGCGAGGTGCCTGGCGGTCGATGGGCGTAGCATCGCGCGGTGAGGGGAGGTGCCGCCGGGGCTGAGAAGAGCCGGTTTTCCGATCCCCTCCATGACGGCGGCGACAAGGGAATGCAGGGGGGGGATGCTGACGGCCACAGCGGGTGGTGCGACCACGGCGGGTGGCGCAGTCACAGCGGGCGGTGTGGCTTTGACCGGTTGGATGGCTAGGCCAAAAACGACCAAAACAGAAAGAACATTAAAGACTTTTAATAACGGCATGAAATATAGTTACTTTTTCGTCTTTAAAGGCGCGTCTGTACGACGTCCTTCGCCTTGTTTCTATAGAAGGTATGTTATAGCATAACAGGCATCTATTCCCTGAAAAATATAGATTTTTTATGCGAGAAGCGATGAAGTCGATGTCCGGTCAAGAAACGCGGCCAAAAGCTCCACCGCCCGACGATGGGCACGATCATCGCCGCTGTATGACAGAGGCGATGACGGTGGCGGCGGACCTTTGCCAGCAGCGCGGTGTGCGTTTTACACCGCTTCGCCGTCAGATTCTTGAACTGATCTGGGACAGCCATATGCCCCTTGGGGCTTATGCCATTCTTGACCGCCTCCAGGAGGCGGGCAAGTCCGTCCGGCCGCCGACGGTTTACCGCGCCCTCGATTTTCTGAGAGAGCAGGGGCTAATCCACCGG
Organism: Rhodospirillaceae bacterium; assembly: GCA_002746255.1. Taxonomy (NCBI): domain Bacteria; kingdom Pseudomonadati; phylum Pseudomonadota; class Alphaproteobacteria; order Rhodospirillales; family Rhodospirillaceae; species Rhodospirillaceae bacterium. The sequence continues at coordinate 9,004 of NVWO01000007.1, forward strand.
ATTGAATCCCGGAACGCCTATCTCGGCTGCGTCGATCCGTCGCGGCCCCACCCAAGCCAGCATTTGATTTGCGAAGATTGTGGGAAGGTTACGGAACTGGACAATCGGGCGGTCGAAACGACTTTGGCAGCCGGGGCCAGGGCGAAAGATTTTCAACTGGTTGGTGCCACAATTGAGGTCCATGGGTTTTGCCGCGATTGCCGCCATGAGGTATCGCCGGAGGCGTTGAAAATGCCGCCGGAGGCACCACCACCACAGCCATCGCAGAACCTGTCCGGCACCGGGCAGGATTTGAAGCAGGGCCCCGTGCTGATCTCGGCAAAGGGGCTGACGCTTCGCCATGGCGGGCTTTTGGTGTTGGATCGCGTCGATCTTGCCGTCCATAAAGGCGAGATTGTGACGATCATTGGCCCGAACGGCTCCGGCAAGACAACCCTCGTCCGGGTCCTTCTCGGTCTTATCGACCCCGAGGCGGGCAAAATCAAAAAGGCCAACGGCCTCCGCATCGGCTACGTGCCCCAGACTTTTGTGGTGGACCCGAACCTGCCCCTTACCGTCCGACGGTTTTTGGCGATGGCGGGGAGGGGGGCGGCGGATGTCCGCGAGATGCTTGCCGTCGTCGGCGCCGGGGATATCTTGACCCACCCTATTCAAAGCCTTTCCGGTGGCGAGCTTCGCCGGGTTCTGTTGGCGCGCGCCCTTCTCAGAAGGCCGAATTTGCTTGTCCTTGACGAACCGGTTCAGGGCGTCGATATGCCGGGCCAGTCGGAACTCTACCGGTTGATCGGCGATATCCGCCGCAAGCAGGGTTGTGCCGTGCTGATGATTTCCCATGATCTGCACCTGGTGATGGCGGCGACGGACGAGGTTATCTGTCTGAACCGCCACGTTTGCTGTGCCGGCCATCCAGAAGCCGTCAGCCGGCATCCGGAATATCTGGCCCTGTTTGGCGAAGTGGCCGATGAGACGCGTTTTGCCGTCTACACCCATCACCACGATCACGTCCACGACGAGGCCGGAAATGTTTTACCGGCCTCCGATGTGCCACCTACCGGGGGGCCGACCCCCGGACCGGAGGTCTAAGCCATGGATGATCTTTTGCTGCGCGCGATTTTGGCTGGCATTGGCGTTGCCATTGTCGCCGGCCCCCTGGGCGTGTTCGTGGTCTGGCGGCGGATGGCCTATTTTGGCGACACCATGGCCCATTCTGCCTTTCTTGGTGTGGCACTTGGCTTCTTGCTGCATCTCGACGCGTTGATTGGTATTTTTGCGGTGGCCGTTGCCATTGCCCTGGCGCTTGCGTTTGCCGAGCGGCAAAAGCGACTGGCTACCGACACGCTGCTTGGGATTTTTGCCCATGGGGCGCTTGCCTTCGGGCTGGTCGGGCTGGCCTTTCTCGAAGGCCTGCGTGTGGATCTGATGGGCTATCTCTTTGGCGATATCCTCGCCGTTGGTGATGTGGATCTTCTCTGGATCTATGGCGGCGGCTTCACGGCCCTTGCCCTCCTTGTGGCGATCTGGCGGCCGCTCCTTGCCATGACGATCCACGAAGAACTTGCCCGGGTCGAGGGCGTGCCGGTGCGCCGGGTGCAGATTTGTTTCATGATGCTGATTGCGTTGGTGATTGTCGTTGCGATCAAGATCGTGGGCATCCTTTTGATTACGTCGATGCTGATTATTCCGGCGGCGACGGCGCGGCGCTTTGTCCGTAACCCTGAGGCAATGGCTGTGCTTGCCGCCTTTCTTGGCGTCGCGGCCGTCATTGGCGGGGTCTGGGGCTCGTTCACTTGGGACACGCCGTCCGGCCCATCAATCGCCGCCACGGCCTTCCTGATCTTTGCGGCAAGCCTGCTTGTGCCGGTTGGTGCCTTGGGTTATATGGCGGGGCGAAAGAAGGAACCCGTCGCCCATGCGCAGTCCCATCTTTAATAAGCTCGGTAACGCCCTTGCCGTTTTCGGCATCCTTTGCCTCATCCTTTCCGGTGCGGGCCAGGCGAGGCCGGCTTCGGCCCCTGTAACGGGGGAGATGCCTGGCGATCTCGCGATCGCGCTTCAGACAATTTGCTCCGGTTCCGGCCTCCGCCACGCAGGCGGGGAAGGGCCGTCTTCACCACACGAACCGGGGTCGATTGCGTGTTCGCTTTGCTGTCTGCAGGGACCGTCACCGCTCGCATTCGTTCCAGCTTCTTTCGTTGCCTTGCCATCTTTCACGGCTCTGGCATTCCTTCTGCCGGCGGTGCGGCAGACAGACAGCTTCCTTGTGACGCGGCCTCCAAGCCGCGCACCGCCACGCACGCACATTCTCTAGCTTTTCCAAGTTTACTGTTTTCTGGAAGCGTTTTTTCTGCCTCGCGGCAGAAGAAAGAAATGTGAAAGTTGCGAACGATGAAATTCTTAAACGTCTCAGGGTTTTTTCTATGTCTTCTCCTGGCGGGCACTCCGGCGATTGCTCATGAGAAGGGAAAGCCTTCACCGGAATCCCTGCATTTTCTTGATCCTCTTATTGGCGAAACGCCAACGCTGGAAACGAGCCTTCGCCTCGATCACCGCTTTCGCAATCGGGCAGCAGGCACGGAACACACCCTTGGGTTGACGGCAGAATACGCTTTCAATGACTGGCTTGGGTTTGAACTTGGCGTGCCATACGCTTTTTTAGATCCGGGCGATGGGCCAAGCCGTTCGAACCTCGGCACAATCGAAATCGGTCTAAAATTCGCGCCCTTTATCTTTCCGGCAGAAGGGCTCGCCTTCGGCGGTGGGCTTGAAATCGGGCTACCCACCGGGGATGAAAGCAAGGCAATCGGCAGCAACCGTGAATGGGAGCTGGAACCCTTTCTGAATGCGGGCTGGCAAGTGCGCGGCCTGCAAATGACGGCCCAACTCAGCTTTGGGATTCCTATGAACCAATCGGAAGAAGAAGCGGACGAAGTCGATCTTGAAATCGGCTTCAATCTCGCTTTTCTTTATCCGCTCTCGCCGAAATTCACGCCGTTGCTTGAATTCGATGGCAAGGGGGTCGCAAAAGGCACCGACAACAAAACAGTGATCAACGCCACTATTGGTTTTTTAAGCGCGCCTTTTGAAAACGAAGACATCAAACTGGGTTTTGGCCTTGGCGCACCGCTTACCAGCGATGAGAATTTTGACGTCCGGACGATTTTTACGGTTTTCTACGAATTATAGGGGCGGTCTAGCCAGCGGCGTTTAGCCGCTTGAAGCCTTCGTCGAGGTCCTGAATCAAATCGTCCGGGTCTTCAAGCCCCGCATGGATACGGATGGCAGGCCCTTCTTTCCAGGTCGTCGCCGTTCGGATTGTTTCTGGGTAGATGGGGAGGATCAGGCTTTCATAGCCGCCCCAGCTATACCCGATGGCGAACAGTTTCATGCCGTCGAGCATGGCGGCGATGGCTTTTTTCGGACGGTCCCTGAGGATGAAGGAAAAAAGCCCCGGCGCACCGGTGAAGTCGCGTTTCCAGATGGCATGGCCCGGATCTTCGGGAAGGGCTGGATAAAGAATTCGCGCCACTTCGCGTCGCTCTTTCAGCCATTCGCAGAGGATGCGCGCCGTTTTCTGATGCCGTTCAAGGCGGATGTGGAGCGTGCGCAGGCCGCGCAGGGCCAGATAGCATTCTTCAGGTGCCGAACAGCCCCCCAGACTGGCGACCGTCTGCCGGACCGTCTTGAAATGTGGCTCAAGGGTGGTGATGACGCCAAGCATGGCGTCTGCGTGGCCGACGATGTATTTCGTCGCCGCCTGAATCGAAACGTCAACGCCATGGTCGAACGGCTTGAAGTAAAGCGGCGTCGCCCAACTGTTGTCCAGGATGACGACGGCCCCTTTTTCATGGGCTGCTTTGGCGATGGCAGGAATGTCCTGCACTTCGAAGGTCAGCGATCCGGGTTGCTCGACAAAGACGACCTTCGTGTTTGACCGCAGCAAATCCTTGATGCCGGCGCCTATAAGCGGATCGTAATAGGTCGTTTCGACGCCGAAGCGCGCCAGCACCTGATCGCAAAAATACCGTGTCGGCCCATAGACGCTGTCGGCAACCAGAAGGTGATCGCCCGCTTTGAGGAAGGCGAAAAGCGATGCGGCGATGGCGGCAAGGCCTGACGCCATTGCGATGCTGCGATCGCCGCCTTCAAGCTCCGCGATGGCGGCTTCCAGCGCAAAGGTCGTCGGCGTGCCGTGGCGACCGTAATAGACCCCGTCGAAGGGGTGCTTGTCGAAGGATTCAAGCGCCGCAAGGCTTGGAAAGGTCACGGTGGAGGCGCGATAGATCGGTGGATTGACGATCCCGAAATTTTCTTCCGGGTTCCGCCCGGCATTGACGATGCGCGTGTCTTCCTTCATCTGAAACCTGTCCACTTTACCGCGATGCCCGATCTTTCCGCTTGTAAAGTGACTGGCAGGGCCGGTCAAGGCGTCCGCTTTTGGGCTTGGAGAACGCCGCCCTTTCTAAGATGATGGGCCGGAAACAGGATTGAAGGTGCTGCATGCCCCATACTCACGCCACCATTCTTCTTCTGCTGATCGTGCTTGGCGTTCTTGCCGGCGTCGTGACCGGCTGGTTCTGGGGAGAAGACATGCTTGCCGTTGCCTGGCTGGGCGAACTTTTTCTGAACGCGCTGAAGATGCTGATTATTCCCCTGATCGTCGCTGCCGTCATCAGCGGCGTGGCTTCCCTGGGCGACATAAGAAAATTGGGGCGTATTGGCGGCATTACCATTCTTTACTTTGTCGGCACGACGGCGGTGGCGGTGGTCATCGGGCTTGTCGTCGTCAATCTCATTCAGCCCGGCGTTGGGCTTGACTTCGAAGTACAAAGTCTGCCCGAAGCGGTCGCGGCGAAAAGGGAAATCGGCTTTACGGACATCCTGCTTTCCATTGTGTCGCCGAATTTGATCGCGTCCGCCGCAGAAATGCAGCTTCTGCCCCTGATCTTCTTTTCCATCCTGCTTTCCGCCGCCCTGACAACGTTGGGGCCGGTTGGCGAGCATGTCATCGGGCTTTTCAACGGGTTGAACGAAGCGTTGATGAAGGTGGTCATCTGGCTGATGTATTTTGCGCCGGTTGGTATCTTCGCCCTTGTCGCTGCGCGCCTTGGAAAGGCAGGGGGTGGGGATGCGTTTTTAGCCGAGGTGAGCGCCGTCGGCCTTCATGTCGTGACCGTGTTGAGCGGGCTGACGATCCATTTTCTCTTTCTGGTGCTGCTGATGATCTTTGTAAGCGGCCGGGGGTTGGGCTATCTGCTGGGCCTGATGCGCGCGCTTCTGACGGCGTTCGGCACGGCCAGTTCGTCGGCGACCCTGCCGTTGACGATGGAATGCGCGCGCGAACAGGCGGTGGACGAAAAAGCGATCCGCTTCGTCCTGCCGCTGGGAAGCACGGTCAACATGAACGGCACCGCCCTTTATGAGGCGGCGGCGGCGATGTTCATTGCCCAGGCCTATGGCATCGATCTTGGGCTGGGGGCCCAGAGTCTGGTTTTCATCACCGCCACCCTTGCCGCCATCGGTGCCGCCGGCATTCCCGAGGCAGGCCTGGTGACGATGGTCATCGTGTTGACGGCCGTGGGGTTACCCCTGGAGGGGCTTGGGCTTTTGCTTGCGGTTGACTGGTTCCTCGACCGCTTCCGCACGGCGGTGAACGTCTGGGGCGACGCGACAGGGGCGGCGATTGTTCACCGGTTTTTGCCGAAGCCCTCCTCCGGTGGCACGTCTTAGGTTGCGATCGGCAAATCGTTCCGGCTGCCCCATTCGGACCAGGACCCGTCATAGACGGGGACGTCCTCAAGCCCCAGCAAATGCAGGCCCAACGTCACGACGCCTGCCGTAACCCCAGAGCCACAGCTGGTTACGATGGGTTTCTTAAGGTCAATCCCGGCATCGGTGAATTTGCGTTGCAATTCACTGGCGGGCAGTAGCGTTTTTTCCCTGGGGTCGAGAATATCCGGGTAAGGCAGGTTGAGGCTGCCCGGGATATGGCCGGCGCGAAGGCCGGGACGGGATTCCGGCACTTTTCCGTGGAAACGTTCGGCGCTTCGCGTATCGACGACCTGTTCGTCATGGCTGTCGAGATTGGCCAGAATCTGATCGGTATCGCGCACCAGAAGATTGTTGATGCAGGCCGTAAAGTGGCGGCGGCCCGGGGTAACATGCGCGTCATCAATGGCGCGGCCTTCACGGATCCATTTTGGCAGGCCACCGTCCAGCACGGCGACGTCCTTGTGACCGAAAAAACGAAACATCCACCACACGCGCGCTGCGCTGATCAGACCGGCGGCGTCGTAAACGACGATGCGGCAGCCATCCCCAAGGCCCAACGCGCTGACGCGGCTGGTGAATTTTTCAGGCGAGGGAAGCATGTTCGGATAAGGGCTTTGCGTATCGGCGATCTCGCCGGTATCGAAGAAGACGGCACCGGGAATGTGCCCTTTCGAATATTCCTTCATGGGGTCCAGGTCCGGGTCTGGAAACTGGTTTGTGCCGTCTACGATCCGGATGTCCGGTGCGTGGAGTTGTTCGGCCAGTTTGGCCGTGCTGATCACGGAATCGTGGTTAATGTAATCCATAAGTATATTCCATCAATGCATTGTTTTATTTAATTTAAATCTTACATCCACTCCGGCACAGGCAGGTTTTTTGCGCGCAGGAATTTTGGATTGAAAAGCTTGCTTTGGTAGCGGGCACCGGTATCGGTAATCAGCGTAACGATGCGATGGCCGGGGCCCATTTCTTTGGCAATTTTTATTGCCGCGCCGATATTGATGCCGCTTGATCCGCCGACCAGCAGCCCTTCGGATTTGACGAGGTCGAAGATCAGCGGCAGGGCCTCCTCATCGGTGACGCGCAGCCAGTCGTCGATCGGGGCGCCGTTGAGGTTTTTGGTAATGCGCCCCTGGCCAATTCCCTCGGTGATCGAGGAACCCTCTGCCTTCAGTTCGCCATGGTCGAAATGGTTGAAAAGGGCCGAGCCCATTGGGTCGGCGAGCACGATTTTTATCGCCGGGTTCCGCTCTTTCAGGGCCATGCCCACCCCGGCCAGGGTGCCGCCCGTCCCGGTGGCGCAGGTAAAGGCATCGATTTTGCCGTCCGTTTGCTCCCAGATTTCGGGCCCGGTTGTCCGATAATGGCCGTCGCGGTTGGCAAGGTTGTCGAATTGGTTCGCCCAGATGGCGCCGTTCGGCTCTTTCTCGGCCAGTTCTTTCGCCAGGCGTTCGGAGGCGGGGACGTAATTTTCCGGATTTGCGTAGGGGACTGCGGGCGCAAGGTGAATTTCGGCACCGCACATTTTTAGCATGTCGATCTTTTCCTGGCTTTGGGTCTCCGGCATGACGATGACCGTGCGATAACCAAGGGCGTTGCCAACCAGTGCCAGCCCGATGCCGGTGTTGCCTGCCGTTCCTTCGACGATGACGCCCCCCGGCCTTAGAAGACCGCGTTTCTCCGCGTCCTGAACGATGAAAAGTGCCGTTCGGTCCTTGATGGAGCCGCCGGGATTGAGAAATTCCGCCTTTGCCAAGATTTCGCAGCCGGTTGCTTCCGACGGACCTTTGAGGCGAATAAGCGGTGTGTTGCCGATTGTGCCTAGGAGTCCGTCCCGGATGTCCATGTGATTCCTGACGTTTTTTGAATGGGAGGCTAACTTATCGGTCGTGTCTGCCCGAAAGCAAGGCGTTGTCTTTCAGTCTCATGCGCTTGCCCAGCGTTTGCGCAAATCGTCCACGTTCAGCGCCAGCCATTGCAGCGCGATAATGGTCATCGAATTGTTGAGACACCCTTCTTTTAGCAGGCGCATGGCCTCTTTTCTGGGCGTTGGCAGGACGCGGATGTCTTCCTGCTCGTGATCCAGGCCGTGAATGCCGCCGGCGTCCTTCAGATCCATGTGGCCGCAGAAAAGCGCCATCGTTTCCGACGTGCCGCCTGGACTTACCAGGTAATCGGCAATCGGGATCAGTTCGCCGACTTCCAGTCCGGCTTCTTCGACCGCCTCGCGGCGGACAACCACCTCTGGGCTTTCGCCTTCCTCGATGATGCCGGCGACGATTTCGGTGACCCAGGCAGGACGGTTGGCGACAAAGGCGCCGATCCGGAACTGTTCAATCAGCAACACTTCGTCCCGGTCCGGGTCGTAGCCGAGAACGCCGGCTGCGTGCCCACGCTCGAACACCTCCCGCTTGACCTCGTCACTCCACCCCCCTTCGTGGAGCGTGTGGCGCAGAAAATAGCGGTTGATGCGGAAATAGCCCTGAAAGGCGGTTTGTTTTTGCAGGATAGAAACCTGCGGCTTTTTTCCCTTGGTCATCGTCCTCATGTCTCCTTGGGTGGCACCGGCTGGCGTGGCCGTGATGTCTCCATGAAAAGCGGTGTCACCAGGTCCGGAGCCTCTTGCCATGCTTCCAGGCCGCCAGCCAGGCGGGGTAGCGCCAGCATCGGCACGCGGGGGAGGAAGCGCGAAAGCGTCTGGATGGTATCGTTCATGGGCACCGGCTGATGCGTTGATTCGCTCACGATAACGCCGGCAATTTCGACGCCGCTGCGCTCTAGGGCCAGTGCCGAAGTCAGGCTGTGATTGAGACTACCAAGATAGCTGCCGACAACAAGAAGAACCGGATAGCCAAGGGCCCGGGTCCAGTCCAGGACGGTCTTTTTCTCCGTAAGCGGCACCATGACGCCGCCGATCCCCTCGACAAAACGAAAATCCGGCGCCACCTTGCCTGAAATTGGGTTTGTCCTGGAAAAGCGCACCAGTTCGTCAAAATCAATCGCGCGGCCCTCTCGTTGCGCCGCCATATCGGGGGAAATGGGATCGTGGAATCGCCATGGCGAAATCGCGACGATGCGTTCGGCCTCGGCGGCATGGCCAAGGCTTTCGATGAGAATGGCGCTGTCGCAATTCTTGTCACCGATGACAAATCCGGTAATGACCGGTTTGAGCAATTCCGTTCGCAATCCACGCTTTTGAAGCTGACGGGCGAGAAGGGCGGCAACAAAGGTTTTGCCGACATCGGTGCCGGAAGAGGTGATGAAAAACGACCGCATGAAAAATTCCTGTGCCTCTGGCGCCTTTGCCCATGATGTAGCCAGCCATCTGAAGGTTAGTCAACGCGTTCAGCACTTGCAGAAGGGGGGGTGCTTTGGCTATGACATTGTGACGCATGCGGAGAGAACCTGAAAAAAAGTCTAAGAAAAAACATAAGGTTGAAAAGAATGGAGAAAATAAGAACGGCTGTCATCGGGGTTGGCTATTTCGGTAAATTTCACGCTGACAAATATGCGGGTCTTGCCCTTTCGGAATTTACCGCTGTCGCCGACAGCGATCCGGCACGCGCCAGGGAAATTGCCGAAAAACACGGTGTGTCGTTCGTTTCCGACTATCGGGACCTGCTTGGCAAGGTCGATGCGGTCAGCATCGCCGTGCCGACACCCTTTCATTACGAGGTCGCCAAGGCTTTTCTTGAAAACGGCGTGCATGTTCTGATTGAAAAGCCAATCACAGGCGACCTTGCCGAGGCCGACGAGTTGATCCGTCTGGCAGCGGAAAACGGCCTTGTGCTTCAGGTCGGGCATCTTGAGCGATTTTCGGCGGCCCGGCTCGGACTCGAAGGGGTGATTAATCGGCCTCTTTTTATCGAATGCAACCGTATCGCTGCTTTCAAGCCGCGCGGCACGGATGTCAGCGTGACTCTGGACATGATGATTCACGACATTGACATGATCCAATATCTCGTCAAATCGCCAATATCCGAGGTCGATGCGGCCGGGGCGCCGGTTTTTTCAGGGGAGGAAGATATCGTCAATGCGCGGCTTCACTTTGAAAATGGCTGCATTGCAAATGTGACGGCAAGCCGTATCAGCATGAAGAACGAGCGCAAGATGCGTATCTTTCAACACGATGCCTATCTCATGATCGACTTTGTGAACAAAAAAGTGGTCGTCGCCCGGAAGGGGGAAGGGGAAAGCCTTCCCGGCGTTCCGAAAATTGACGTTGAAGAGCACACGTATGAAGACGAGGACATTCTAGAACGCGAAATCGATGCGTTTCTGAAATCCATTGCGGAAGGTCGCCCCCCCCTCGTCAGCGGTGAAGACGGTCGCCACGCCCTTGAAACGGCCTTGTTGATTAACGAGAGCCTGAAACTGCATGCGAGCCGCAGCCAGGCTCTTGGTGCAAAAGGGACGCTGCCTGGTTAAGGGGGGCCTGTCTATGGAAGCGGAAGCCTGCCTTTCTCCAATCCCTCTATGGCGAGGCGGACCGCTTCGCCACGGCCGATGCGACTGTGGCACGGCTTTTTTCGTGAATTTTTGCGAAAAAACGAGTATATCGCTGTTACCCTTTGGAAGGTTGATCTCTTGAAAATGACGTCGAACTCGTCCCCAGCCCCAGTTAATGTCACAGCCCCGTCAGGGACCGCTAGCAGCGACGCTCTCCGCCATGACTGGCAGTGCGAGGAAATTCTTTCTCTTTTTGATCGTCCCTTTAACGATCTTCTTTTTGAGGCGCATTCGCTGCACCGTCGCAGTTTCGATCCGAACCGCGTGCAGATCAGTACATTGCTCAGCATCAAGACGGGCGGTTGCCCGGAAGACTGCAAATATTGCGCGCAAAGTGCTCGCTACGATACCGATCTTGAGGCGGAAAAGCTCCTTGCCGTGGAAGAGGTCGTGCGCGAGGCGCGCAAAGCAAAAGCGGTGGGGGCGACGCGTTTTTGCATGGGGGCTGCCTGGCGCAATCCAAAGGACCGGGATCTTCCTTGCGTCCTTGAAATGATCCGCGAAGTGAAGGCGATGGGCCTTGAGACCTGCGCCACCCTCGGCATGGTGACGGCAGAACAGGCCGCCGCATTGAAGGAAGGCGGCCTGGATTATTACAATCACAACGTCGATACGTCGGAAGAATTCTATGGCGAGATCATCACGACGCGAACGTATCAGGATCGCCTCGACACCCTGGCCAATGTGCGCGCTGCGGGCATGAAAGTATGCGCGGGCGGTATTCTTGGCATGGGAGAAGCGCGCAAAGATCGTGCAGGCATGCTGATGACCCTTGCCAATTTGCCGACACACCCTGAGAGTGTACCCATCAACCTTTTGATACGGGTTGCCGGAACGCCATTTGAAAAGAGCGAAACGGTTGATCCGATTGAATTCGTGCGCACTGTGGCGGTTGCCCGGATTCTTATGCCGCAATCCGTCGTCCGTCTGTCGGCGGGGCGCGAACATATGACCGATGAGATGCAGGCCCTTTGCTTCTTTGCCGGCGCCAACTCGATCTTCTATGGCGAAAAACTACTGACTGCCGGCAACCCGGAGGAAAGCGCGGACCGCGCTCTTTTTGAACGTCTCGGTCTTAAGGGTGAAGAACTTTCCGCGCCGCCTGACGAACATCCGCATCGATGACGCGCCCGCCGCCGGATATGCCGGGGCGGCATTCAGAACATCTTTGGCTGCCCTATACCCAGATGGCGACGGAAACGCCGCCCCTGGAAGCGGTGGCGACGGAAGGCACACGCATTCGCCTTAAAGATGGCCGCGAACTTATTGATGGCATTGCGTCCTGGTGGACGGCCTGTCACGGTTACAACCACCCCCATATCCAAAGGGCGGTTGCCCACCAGCTTGAAGCCTTTCCCCATATCATGTTCGGCGGATTTCTTCATGAACCGTCGGTGCGTCTTGCGGACCGCCTTGTCGCGCTGTTGCCGTCGGGGCTGTCGCGCGTCTTCTTTTCTGAATCCGGCTCTGTCGCGATCGACATTGCGCTAAAACTTGCGGTCCAATATTGGACCAATCGGGGCCAGACCGGGCGCGACCGTTTTGTTGCATTTCGTCGTGGCTATCATGGCGACACGCTGGGGGCGATGGCTGTCTCGGACCCCGGTGTCGGCTTTCATGACCGCAAGCATTTTGGCGATTACATTCCCGAACAATTTTTTGTGGACGTTCCTGACGATGCCGAAGGGGCGAAGCGTTTCGAGGATTTTCTGGCGTGTAACGCGAACAGAATTGCGGGTGTCATTCTAGAGCCGCTTGTTCAGGCGGTTGGCGGCATGCGGTTTCATTCTTCTGAAACCCTGCGTTGGATATCGCAAGCCTGCACCCGCCAGGGCGTGCTTTTCATCGCCGACGAAATTGCCACGGGCTTTGGGCGTACAGGCGCGCTTTTTGCGTGCGAGGAGGCAGGCATCACGCCGGACATTTTGTGCCTTGCAAAGGCGCTGACCGGCGGCACGCTTCCCCTGGCGGCGACGGTTGCGACGTCTGAGGTTTTTGACGCTTTCTATGGGGAAGACCCGGAAAAAGCCTTCCTGCACGGCCCCACCTTTATGGCCAACCCACTGGCCTGCGCTGCGGCGAACGCGTCCCTCGATTTGTTTGAGAGCGAGCCGCGGCTCGAACAGGTGGCGGCGATTGCGGCGCATTTGCGTTCCGCGCTCGCGCCATGCCGTGCCTTTTCCGGCGTTTGCGACGTGCGCGTGAAGGGGGCTATCGGTGTTGTTCAGCTTGAAGGCGAGGTCGATCACGACTGGTTGCGCGGTCGTTTTATCGAAGAAGGGGTCTGGATTCGCCCCTTCGGCGACATGGTTTATCTGATGCCGCCCTTTGTGATCTCAGAAGAAGAATTGGCCTGTCTTACAGACGCCATCGTCAAGGTGGTTGGTGAGTGGTCGGTGCAAAAGCGGGCATAAAAAACCCCCGACCGCGATTTGCGCGCCGAGGGTTTTTAACGTTTGGCTTTGTTAGCCAAGGAAGGCTTTTTTGATCCGGTTGTTTACGAGATCGGGCTTCTCCCACATCAGGAAATGGCCGCCGTCTGGCACATATTCCATCGTGTAATTGTTGTACCAGAGCGGAACATCGTTGGACCAGGCGGAGGGAACGACGGGATCCCCCATGCCCCAAAGGAAGGTCATTTTAAGATCCGAGATTGTGCGATCCAGCGGCGTCCACGGGTTGCTGGTGATCGACAAATTCGCCCGGTAGAAATTGAACCCCCCATGCACGTTTCCGGGTTTGACGAAATTATCCGTAAAGATTTCCAGCTCCTCATCCGTGAGCAGATCCTTGTTGTAGGACCAATGCGTGAGGAAATGCTGGAAGTAGCGCTTCGTCGCTTTGCGCGAAGAAGAAACCACGTCAACGGCCATGTCGAGCTGGTGGAATTGCGAATACCAGGATTCCGGGAAATGCCCGACGCTTAGATAGCGTGGCCCAAAACCGGGAACGATGGGGTTCATGACGAGGGCTTTGATGACCCGGTTGCGGTATTTGCGAATGAATTTGTGAGCGACGATGGAGGCGTAGTCGTGGCCGACGATGTAGGCCTTCTCAATGCCCAGGGCATCCATCAACTGGACGTAGTCCTCAGGGACGTGATTGAGATGGTAGCTCGAAATGTCCTTGAGGTCGGGCTTTTCCGTATCGCCATAACCGCGCATGTCGGGAACGATCACGTCAAAATGCTTGGCCAGTTCGCCGATATTTTTGTGCCATTCCCACCAATAGCCCGGCCAGCCATGCCACAGGAGGAGCGGCGGGCCCTTGCCCTCGCGGACGTAATGCATCTTGACGTCTTTTAGCTGGACATAGTGATGCTTGAAGTCTTCGGGCCTGCGGATGCCGGAGGCGGCCAGCGCAGAGGGAAGGAATGCGTTCGGCGCTTTCTGTTGGAAGGGAATGCCAGCACCAAGAAAGGCACCCGCAGTGGCGAGGCCGGCGCGTTTGAGAAAGCTGCGGCGTCCATTGTTCAAAACCGGATTGAAAAGGGCGGCGTCCACAATATCGTTGCTCTGGGATTCTATTTTTAGAATTCCACGCTCTGTCTTGGTGGTCGTCATAGGTTTTCCTCCCTAAAGACTTTTCTTTTTGGGTCGCGCACATGGTGGCGACTGCATTCAAGTATGCCTATTTTGGTCGCCAGAGGAAACAATTTCAGGCTCCCAAATGGGAAATCCGGTCCCAGTTTACCTCTTGTCAAGTTTGCCCCTACAGGGTTAAGCCAAGTTCTTGGCTCTCGGAAGGCGTCGAAGAAGGAAAATTGGCAATGGATTCTGAAAAAGAGCGCTCCATCCTGACGATTGCCTGTCCGGACCGGACGGGGATTGTCGCCGCCGTTGCCGGCTTTCTAGCAAACCAGGACTGCTTTATTGCCGAATCGTCTCATTTTGGTGACATGAAGACCGGGAAGTTTTTCATGCGGACGGTCTATCTGCGCGGGGCGAAGACGCCTTCCCAGACGGCGCTTTTTGCGAAATTTTCCGAGATCGCCAAGCCTTTCCAGATGGATTGGGATATTTATGACGCGCGCGCGCGCCCAAAGGTCCTCATCCTGGTTTCGCGGTTCGATCATTGCCTGAACGATCTGCTTTACCGTTACCGGACGGGGGCGCTTGGGATGGATATCCCGGCGATCGTTTCAAACCACCCGGATCTGGCCGAGCTTGCCAACTGGCATCGCATTCCCTTTCACCATTTCCTGGTCACCGAGAAGACGAAAGGTGAGCAGGAAGCTAGAATTCTGGCCCTTATCGAGGAAAGCGGTGCCGAACTTGTTATTCTTGCGCGCTATATGCAAATTCTGACGCCGGAGTTTTGCCGGAGGTTGTCGGGGCGTATCATCAACATTCACCATTCCTTCCTGCCAGGGTTCAAAGGAGCGAAACCCTACCAGCAGGCTCACGAACGCGGCGTGAAACTGATTGGCGCAACGGCGCATTACGTCACCCCCAATCTTGACGAGGGGCCGATCATCGAGCAGGAAGTCGAGCGTGTAGACCATGCCGGCACGATCAAGGAATTCATCCATGTTGGCCGGGACATCGAAAGCGTCGTGCTGGCACGCGCGGTGCGCTATCACCTCGAACGTCGCGTTCTCCTGCACGGAAAAAAGACAGTCGTCTTCCGGTAGATATAGCCGGGTGAAGGGGCCGTAAGATTAATGCGCGTGCCCGTCCGCGTCATGGCTCTGGTTGTGGGGGGCTTTCTTCTGGTTCGTATGGGCGGGGGCTTCGTCATTTGTCTCGATTGTGGGTAGGGACTGGACCCCAAGGCCGTGGCGGAAAACCAGATTGCCGCCCTTGAAGCCGGTGATGGCAAGCATGCCGAGCCCAACGACAAGAACAGCAAGAAAGGCGGGGGCGACGCGCCGTTCTTGCCGATGCATCCATGCGGCCCACAGTGCCAGACCCCACCAGACAAGCGCAGTTGGCACGGCCCAGTTTCGATGGTTGGTCATTGCCCCGTGGCTTACTTCGTCATGGGCGACCGTGCCATAGGCATAAAAACCGGCGCCGATTGTAAGGATCGTAAAAAAAGCACCAAGCCAAAGGTTCCAGTAAGCCGCAATTTGCAGCGATCCGGCCCAGCGTTTTCCGGAGAAGGCGGCGCTTGCGAGAAAAAACAACCCTGAGGTTCCAAAGAGGGCGATTGTGAAATGGACGAAAATTGGGTGCCAGTTGGGCAAAATTTCGATCACGAATTTCTCCTGCGTCCTTTTTTCTTTGTATTTTGGCAGCATAGCCTCTCTCATAATGGTCTTACCCATTTTATGTAGATGAAGACAGGTTCCATGGTCGATTTCACGCTTTCTCCGGAAATTCGCGATTTTCAGAAACGCATCCACGCCTTTGTTGCCGATCGGATTTTGCCCCTTGAATCGGATCCGAGTGCCTATGACGACCATGAAAACATCGCACCCGAACGGCTGGAGGGCTTGCGCACGGCGGCAAAACGCGAAGGCCTCTGGGCGCTGCAAATGCCGAAATCGCGTGGCGGCCAGGGCCTTGGCGTCGTTGGCATGGCGATCGCTTATGAGGAAATGGGGCGATCAATCTTCGGGCCCGTCGTCTTCAACGCCGCAGCGCCTGATGACGGCAATATGCTTTTGCTGAACCGCGTCGGCACGGAGGCGCAAAAGGACCGTTGGCTGCAACCGATCATCGATGGCGATGTCCGGTCCGCCTTTGCGATGACGGAACCGATGCCGGGTTCAGGCTCGGACCCGGCCGCCATGCGGACGACGGCGACGAAAACGGGAAAGGAATGGATCGTTCATGGGGAAAAATGGTTCACGACAGGGGCCATGGGGGCCAGGCATTTTATCCTTGTGGCGCGCACGTCGGACAATCCAAGACGGGGCTTGAGCGCCTTTCTCTTTGATAGTGATCAGCCGGGCTGGGAAGTGACGCGCCGCACGCCGATCATGGGGCCGGAGGAACATGGCGGCCATTGCGAACTTCGCTTTGACGGCCTTGCGATCCCGGACGCGAACCGGCTGCTTGAAATTGGTGACGGTCTGAAGGTCACGCAGATCCGCCTTGGCACGGCACGGCTGACGCACTGCATGCGCTGGCTGGGGATGGCCAAGCGGGCGCTGGAAATTGCCGGCGACTACATCTGCGAGCGCGAGAGCTTTGGAACAAAACTTGCCGACCACGAAGGCGTCCAATGGATGATGGGCGAGGCGGCGAAGGAAATCGCCGTCGGTCGGCTGCTCACCCTGCACGCAGCCTGGAAGCTGGATCAGGGCGATTTTGCCCGCAAGGAAGTTGCGATGGCCAAGATTCAGGTGGCGGATACCCTGCACAAGGCGGTCGATACGGCGATGCAGCTTTGTGGGGCGCGTGGCTATTCAAAGGATATGCCGCTTGAGTGGATGTACCGCTATGCCCGACAGGCGCGTCTCGTCGATGGCGCGTCCGAGGTCCACAAGATGGTTTTGGCACGCTTTTTGTTGAAAGAAGGCGCGGATTTCTGGTCGTGGGAGTGATCGAGCCCGGTTTGCGCACCCGCCTGGAGAATTTTATCGCCGAGGCCACCAGCGCAAAATCGGTGGCCCTGCTTGCGTTGGAGCCTCTTTCCGGGGGCGCCGTTCAGGAAAACTGGCGCCTTGATGTTGAATTTGCCGACGGACCCTATCGGGGAAAACGGGCGTGGGTGCTGCGTGCCACGGCACCGGCCGGCATTCCGAACAGCCATAGCCGGGCCGAGGAATTCGCTCTGCTTGAAACGGCCCACGGGGCGGGGGTGCTGGTGCCGAAGCCGCTTTTTTTGTGCAACGAGAAAAGCGTATTCGGGCGGGATTTTTTCATCATGGAACGCCTTTCTGGCCTTGCTGCCGGCCACCGCCTGGTTCGCGATGAAAACCTGGACGGCGAGGGGCTGTTGCGGCACCTCGGCACCGAACTTGGGCACATTCACGGCATCCGCCCACCACCATGCCAAGCGCTTGGGTTTCTCGATCTGCCGGAAGTGTCGCCGGCCCTTGAAGCGGTCCGTCGCCTGCGGGCCCAAATTGAGGCCCATCCACAGCCGCACCCGGTTTTTGAATGGGGCTTACGCTGGCTTGAACAACACGCGCCGGAAGCTCAGGCCGTGGTTCTTTGCCACCGCGACTTCCGTACCGGCAATTACCTTGTCGAAGCGGGTAAACTTACCGGCCTGCTCGATTGGGAATTCGCCGGTTGGGGGGACCCGATGGAGGATGTGGGCTGGTTCTGCGCAAAATGTTGGCGTTTTGGGGCCAATGCCCGCGAGGCAGGCGGGATCGGCTCGCGCGAGGCTTTTTATCGGGCCTATGAAGAGGCCTCCGGCCTTTTGATTGTGCCGCCTTCCGTTCATTATTGGGAGGTCATGGCGCATTTGCGTTGGGGGGTCATCGCGGTTCAACAATGCGGCCGGCATCTGAGTGGCAAGCGTCCTTCGCTGGAACTTGCGTTGACCGGTCGGCTTGTGGCTGAAATGGAGCTTGAGATTCTTGCCCTTATCGAACGGGCGGATCGGGGAGAAGAGGCCTGATGCAGGATCGCCCGACGACGTCGGAACTTCTAAAAGCGGCGCGCGACGCCTTTGTCCAAGACCTGCTGCCTGAAATTACGGGTGAGAAGCGCTATGTGGCGCTGATGGTGGCTAATGCGCTTGCGATCCTTGGCCGCGACCTTGAAAGTGATGCGGCGTTTCTTCAAAAAGAATATAAGCGTCTTCAAGGACTTCTCGATGTTTCCTTATCTGAAACCGAAGATTTAGGCGGGCTTCGGGCCAAGGTCGAAACCCTCAACCGCCAGTTGGTGGCGCAAATTCGCGCCGGCGCCTTCGACGAACCAGAGGCGGCCTGTGCGCGCCTGCGCACGCATCTTCACGCCACCACTGCTGAGAAGCTTGCCACCAGCAATCCGAAGGCTTTGCGGAAGCAGAACGACGTGCGTAGACCTTGGCGGTAAAAATTGACTAGCCCGGCCACTCTTCTAGAATAAAAAGCGAATTTCTTTCAGGGGGGAATGTCATGTTGAACACCAATCTTCAGATTATCCTCGCTCAAAATCCGGTCGGTAAGTTCAGCGGCAAAGATTTCGAAATCCGTAAGGCAGCTGTTCCACGTCCGAAGAAGGGGCAGTTTCTTGTCCGCAACCTTTACCTTTCCCTGGATCCGGCAAACCGTCTTTGGGCGTCCCCCTTTGCCAGCTATACGCCGCCGGTTGGGCTTGGCGAGGTGATGCGCGGCTTTACGGTCAGCGAAGTCATTGAATCAAAACATCCAAAATTCAAGCCAGGCGACATCGTCCAGGGGATGGACGGTTGGCAGGAATATGCCATTTCGAACGGGGTCAATTACAACGAGAAAGGCAAGGTCGATACCTGGAACCTGAAGGCCGTCGTCAAGGCCGGTCTGCCCATTTCGACGGGGCTTAGCGTTCTTGGCACGACCGGGATGGCAGCCTATGTAGGGGTCATCAAAACCGGCCAGCCGAAACGCGGCGAAACGGTGCTGATCTCCGGCGCTGCGGGGGCGACGGGCTCCATCGCTGGCCAGATCGCGAAAATCAAGGGCTGCCGTGTCGTCGGCATCGCCGGTTCCGATGCAAAATGCAAAATACTTCGCAAGGAATTCGGCTTTGACGCGACGATCAACTACAAAACCCAGAATCTGGACAAGGCCATCGCCAAGACCTGCCCGAAAGGCATCGATATCTATTTCGATAACGTTGGCGGCGATACGCTGAACATTGCGCTGACCCACATCAACGATCACGCGCGCGTTGTTATTTGTGGAGCAATTTCCCAATACACGACGTTGGAAAAAGGCATCCAGGGGCCATCAAATTACGGCTATTTGCTGTTCAAGCGGGCGCGCATGGAAGGCTTTATCGTTCTCGATCATTACGTCAAGGATCGGGGAAAAATGGAGGCGGACTTAATCCGATGGCTCAAGGCGGGGAAGATCCACTACCGCGACGAGGTCGTGAGCAGCCTGAAAAACGCGCCGAAGGTTATCAATCGCCTTTACGATGGGCGGAACATGGGCAAGCTTACGGTCAAGATTGGAAAAGAGCCGAAGATGCTTGGCCGTGCAACGCCGGCGCGCAAACCTTCCAAAGTAAAACGCAAAGCCAGCACGCCAAAACGTAAAGTCACCAAAGCAAAACGTCGCTAGGCGGCGGTCTTTTTTTCTTTTTGTATTTCGGCCGGGGAGGAATGCCTCCCCGGCCGGTTCTTTATCAATTTAAAAACCGCGTCCTTCACATATTTGCGCGACTAGAAAACGGGGGTTTCGCGATAGGTTCCCCAAAGCTCCCGCAAGGTTTCCACGATATCGCCCATGGAAGCACCAGCTTTCACAAGCTTAACTGTGATCGGCATGATGTTTTTGTCCGGGTCCTTGGCGACTTCGACGAGCTCTTTCAACAGGCTCTGAACCTTGTTCTCGTCGCGTTCGTCCCGCACTTTTTTCAAGCCTGCGATCTGCCGGTCCGTGGTGGTGTGATCGTGGGGATGCAGTTCCACGTCGAAGACTTCGTCTTTCTCGACGAATTTGTTTACCCCGATCAGCGGGTACTCGCCGCTTGCCTTTTTCATCGCCGTCTCGTAAGCGAAGTCGGCGATGTGGCGCTGGAACCAGCCTTCTTCGATCAGCTTGATCGTGCCGCCCTTTTCATCAATCTCGTCGAGAATCTTGAAGATTTCCTTCTCGTACTCGGTCGTCAGGTGTTCGACGAAATACGAACCGCCCAGTGGATCGATGACCTGGGTAACGTTCGTTTCTTCGGCAATGACTTGCTGGGTGCGAAGGGCGATCTTCATCGCTGCTTCCGTCGGGATGGCAAAGGCTTCGTCCATGCCGTTCGTGTGCAGGCTCTGCGCGCCGCCAAGGACGGCGGAAAGGGCCTGAACGGTCGTGCGCATGATGTTGACCTTGTATTGGGGCTTGGTCAACGTCGCTGCGGCCGTCTGGCAATGGAAACGAAGCCGCATGGATGCCGGATTTTTAGCACCAAAGCGTTCTTTCATGATCTTTGCATAGACCCGACGTGCTGCCCGGAACTTTGCGATTTCCTCGAAGAAATCACGCTGGCATACAAAGAAGAAGGCGAGCCGGGGTGCGAATACGTCAACATCCAGGCCGGTTTTTATAACTTCTTCCACATAGGTAATCGTGTTCGCCATCGTGAACGCAACTTCATGTACCGGAGACGAACCAGCTTCCGAAACGTGGTAGCCGGAAATATTGATCGGATTGAAGCGCTTCATGTTCTCGGCGCAGAAGGTGATGCAGTCGCGGACGATGCGGACAGAAGGTGTGATCGGATAGATCCATTCCTTCTGTGCCATATATTCTTTCAGAATATCCGCCTGAACCGTTCCGGAAAGCTTGTGTGGGTCGTATCCCCGCTTTTGCCCAAGGGCGTAATACATGGCCAGCATGATCCACGCCGAAGGATTGATGGTCATGGAGACGGAGATGTTTTCAAGGTCGATGTCGGCGTAAAGCGCCTCCATATCGGCCAGGGTATCGACGGCAACGCCTTCACGACCGACTTCACCGATGCTCATCGGGTGGTCTGAGTCATATCCCATAAGGGTTGGCATATCGAAATCGGTAGAGATACCGGTCTGGCCCTGCTCGATCAGGTATTTGAACCGCTTGTTCGTGTCCTCGCCGGTGCCGAAACCTGCAATCTGGCGCATGGTCCAGTTGCGGCCACGGTACATGGTCGGATAGGGGCCACGGGTGAAGGGATATTGGCCAGGCAGGCCAATGTCCTCAAGCGGCGTTTCTGCCACGTCGAGTGCTGTATAGACGCGTTTTACCGGGAAGTTGCCGAAGGTGGTGAATTGTTCCTTCTGCTCCGGTTGACGGTTGAGGAAGGTGGCGAGTTCTTTCTTCTCCCATTTCTCAAATTGCTGTTCAAGCCGTTCGAGAGCCATGTTGTCCAGGGCCTGCTTTTCGTTAATCATTTCCTATTTCTCCATCCGGATTTCGGCCAGAAGGTCTTGTGCCGCTGCATATGGATTGGTTTCGTGAGCCATCATCTGTTCGATTAGTGTCGAGACTTTCCCATCCCGGTGTTCCTGAAATTTGTCACGCAGGATTTCCTCGGCCGTTTTTAGCATCCGCCGTTCGGCGATGCGCTTTTTTTGTTTGTCGAGCTCTCCGGACGTTCCGAGGTACTCCCAGTGCTGGTCGATTGCCTTAAGGAGTTCCGAAACACCCTCAAGCTTCAGGGCGCTTGTCGCGATGACCGGGACCGGCCAGTTGGTCGCGCCGGAAAGGCTTAGACCAAGGGTCATCATTCCTTTTAGATCGGTGATTGTCCGGTTTGCATCCGGGCGGTCACATTTGCTGACGACGTGGATGTCGGCAATTTCTAGAATGCCGGCTTTGATCGCCTGAATGTCGTCGCCAAGGCCGGGGGCGGAAACGACGATTGTCGTGTGGGCCGCTTGGACGATGTCCACCTCATCCTGACCGACCCCCACCGTTTCGATCAGGATCATATCGAAGCCGGCGGCGTCCAGAACGTCCACGGCATCCAGGCTGGCACGTGCCAGGCCGCCAAGCGAACCTCGCGTTGCCATGCTGCGAATAAAAATTCCCTTATCCCCGGCAAGTTCGTTCATGCGGATACGGTCACCCAGAATGGCCCCGCCGGAAAACGGGCTGGAAGGGTCAATCGCGACGACGGCAACCTTACGGCCTGTTTCGCGGATCATGGCGATCAGCTTGCCCATCAGGGTGGATTTGCCGCTGCCGGGCACGCCGGTGATGCCGACGATATGCGCGCGACCCGTGCGTTTGTAAATTTCGGCAAGGGCCGGGCGGCATTCGTTTTTTCCGGCTTCGGCACGCGTGATCATCCGCGCGATGGCGCCAATATCGGCAGCAACGACACGGTCAATCAGGTCAAGAGAAGGAATATTTCTCACGGCGTCAGGCTCCGTCATTTTTTTTAAGCATGTCCTGGAAGACGGCACGGTCATCGATGACGCGGCGTGCCTTGAAGTCTGTCCGGGGAATGGAGTTCAGCGGTACGATCTCAACCTTTGTACGGACACCAAGCACCCGTTGCAGGTCCTTGCTGATCGTGCTTTGGAATGCGTTCAGGGCGTCGTCACCTTTCGTGTAGGTTTCCTTCACGGCCTCCACGCGGACCAGCAATTCGTCCATGGTTCCTTCGCGCGTGATGATGATGCGATGTTCCCCGCCATAGCCGTCGACTTTGTTCAGGACGGCGTCGATTTCACTTGGGTAGATGTTTTCACCACGGACCGTGAATTGATCGTCGATACGCCCAAAAATTCCGTTTGGAAGGTGTGGATAGGTACGGCCGCAAGGGGCGGGGCCGTCATAGCGCCACTCGGTCAGGTCGCCGGAGAGCAGGCGGATCATCGGTTGTGAGGTGCGTTCGAGATGGGTGTAGACGGGCGTTCCCTTCTGACCATAGGGCACACGCCGAAAATTTGATGGGTCGCAGACTTCTGTGTAGACGATGTCCTGCCACAACAGCATGCCTTCCGGCGTTCCCTGTGAACCGGCGCAGTTCATCCAGGGCGCCATCTCGGCCATGGAACCGGAATCGTAAACTTCGGCGTTATAAAACTCCTTGATCCGGTCACGCACACCCGGGATCGATGCGCCAGGTTCGCCCGAGAAGAACAGGCATTTGAGGCCGAAATCTTTCGGCTCCAAGCCTTCCTTGATGGCGGTCTCGGCCAAATGAATGGCAAAGGACGGGGTGCCATAGAAGGCAGCGGGCTTCATCTGGCTGAGCCATTGTGCGGCGCGTGCGCTCATACCCGGGGCACCGGCGCCAAAAGGGAAGGCCTTGGCGTGCAGGCGTTCTGCACCGGCCAGCGCACCCCAGGAACCCAGGTAGAGGCTGAAAATTGCGGCGACGAAGATCATATCGCCCGGGCGCATGCCCATGCCGTACATGATGCGCGCATGGGCGTTGGCAATGGCGTCCCAGTCGTTGCGGCCGATGGCAAAAACGGTGGGCGTTCCGGTGGTTCCGGACGTGCCGTGGATGTGATGAATTTCCGATTCAGGAATGCAGAGATAATCGCCGAACCTCGGTACATTGGTCTGGGCCGCGCGCAAATCCTTCTTCGTGATGACCGGGACCTTGTCCTCAAAATCCTCAAGGGACTTCAGGTGGTCCGGATGAAAGCCAGCTTTGTCCCATATCCGTTTGTAGAAGGGGGATTTTTCATAGGCATAACGCGTGACTTCCTGCAGGCGCCCGAGAATAGCTTTTTCCCGATCCCCCGGGTCCATCGTCTCCCGCTTTGTAAACCAGTAGGGAGAAGAGGGTTCCGGCAGGTAATTGGGGTCAAATTTTGGTGGAAACGACCAATTTTCCATCGTGCTTTCTCCTCCCGTCTCCGTTTTAGCTGTTAGCGTGCGCCGCGTTCGGCAACAAGGCGTCGCATCGTTTCAATTATTTCTTGCGGGGGTGTGTCCTGCAGCAGAATCTGTTTCACGCCAATTTTATGCAGCTCTTCGACTTCGTCGTCTGGAATGACGCCGCCGCCGGTGACGATGATGTCTTCGGCGTTGCTTTCTTTCAGCAGTTCGATGATGCGTGGAAACACCGTCATATGCGCGCCCGAAAGAATGCTGACGCCAAGGATGTCCACGTCTTCCTGAACGGCGGCGCGAACAACGTCCTCCGGCGTACGGTGAAGGCCTGTATAGATGACATCCATTCCGGCATCGCGAAGGGCACGTGCCACGACTTTGACGCCGCGGTCGTGACCGTCCAGCCCGACTTTCGCGATCAGCACGCGAATGATGTCTGAATTCTTACTCATAATAACGACTCCCTAATTTCCTAATGTGTTTTTTATCTCAAGGTCGACCACCTTGTCGATAGGGGCGGCCTTGGCATGGGTCTGTTTGTTCAACTCGCGTTGTAGAGACGTGGAGGCAGCTTCGGCGTGCTCGCCGGCGAGGGTCTCGGCTTTTTCCGCATCACCTTCGGCGATGGCGTCAAGAATGGCGTCATGCTCCATCCAGACGTTTTTACTATAGCCATCGATACGCAGCACGACACTCATGATGCGCCGGAAGTGGTTCAAATAGGGCTGCATCGTATCGGCAAGGATGGCATTGCCGGAAAGTTCGTAGATCAACCGGTGGAAGTCCATGTCCGTTGCGATCAATTTTGAAATTGATGCGTTCGCGGCCGTCTTTTGGTCCAGGGCCGCGGTGCGTTTTGCACGCGCAATGTCGCGCGACGCGGCGTTTGTAGCGGCCTGTCTTGCGGCAAGTCGGTCGAGGGCGCCGCGAAATTCGTAAAGGGAACGGACAAAACCTTCTTCAAGCGGCGCAACCATCAACCCGCGTCGGCCAGCTTTGCAGACAAATCCCTGGCTTTTCAAAAGCATCAGCGCCTGGCCAACCGGTTGCCGGGAGACGTTGAGCTGCTCGGCAATGCCTTCCTGAGCAAGCCGCTCACCGGGGGCTAGCTGGCCATCGCAGATGGCATCCAGGATGGTGTTGTAGACCTGCTCCATCATGTGGGGCTGAACGTGGAGTTTACGCAAGTGGCCGCTCCCGATTATTGCATACAGTGTTCAGTAATTTGAATTTTTCAGCGACACAAGAACTATTATTAAAAGTGTTGCCTTTCAGTGCATTAGCTATTTTTTTTAGGGGGGTTCCGCCAGTCGCGTTCGGCGTTGTCCCACGCTTCCAGCGGTTGCAAATCCGGCACCAGGGCAAGGCCGGCCTTGGCATCGCCCGAGACCGCCTCGCGGGTGACCCGCACGTCAAGGACGGCGGGTGCGTTTTCGAGGCAGCGCGCGAAGGCTTCGCCAATATCTTCCTCGCGCTCGACATGCTCGCCATGGGCGCCAAGCGCACGCGCAAGACCGGCATAATCGGAAAAGCGAAGTTCCGTGCCGACGATATTGCCGTCATAGGTTTCGCGCTGGTCAAAGCATTCAATGTTCCATGCACCATTGTTGGCGATGACGAAAACAACCTTGGCGTCGTGGCGAACGGCGGTATCGACCTCGATTGCATTGAAGCCAAAGGCGCCGTCGCCGGTGACAACAATGACCTGGCGGTCGGGAAGGGCGAGGGCGGCGGCGATTCCAAAAGGAACGCCCACGCCCAGGCAGCCAAGCGCGCCGGGGTCCATATAGGGGCCTGCGGAAAGGGCGACGCGGGCGAAACTCAGGATATCGCCGCCATCGGCGATGGTGACGGCATCGGGTGCGATCCGTTCCTGCAACACACTCAACAGGCGATTGGGATGGATA
Source organism: Rhodospirillaceae bacterium (assembly GCA_002746255.1). Taxonomy (NCBI): domain Bacteria; kingdom Pseudomonadati; phylum Pseudomonadota; class Alphaproteobacteria; order Rhodospirillales; family Rhodospirillaceae; species Rhodospirillaceae bacterium. The sequence continues at coordinate 34,549 of NVWO01000007.1, forward strand.
TGGCCGTCGCTTCCGGGGGGCGTCTTCCTAAGTTTTTTAATAAATTTTTCTCTTTTTTTCGCGTGGGTTGCGCGTATTTCCTGAACCCACTTCTTATCTACGGCGGGCTTGCGATTGCCGGCTGCCGCGACGATGGCTTTCAGGGCCAGCGCCGGCGTGGCGACGATTTCTGGGCAGCCGCGCCGATTGTCGCGAAGTTCCTCTGCATGTTCGGCAAGGCGGACGAAGCGGGCGTTTTTGAAAATAGCTGGCGAGCCATAAGCAAGCTGAAAATCGAGCTTGCGGCCGATGGTCAGGACGACATCGGCTTCTTCCATCACCTGGCCGCGCAGCGAGGAAACGACGGCGGGGTGGCTGTCTGGAACAAGCCCCCGGCTTTCAGACGTGTCGAGGTAAAGGGCGTCCAGCGCATCAAGCATCGCGCGAAGTTCGGGCCCGGCACCGCGTGCGCCACGCCCGGTAATCACCAGCGGTCGTTTGGCATTCCACAGAATTTCGACCGCCGCGGCGATGGTTTTTGGGTCGGGCTGCAATTGCACCTTGGCCCGTGGTGCCAAATGTTCGGCAAAAACCTGGTGCCGGGGCAGGCGTGCGCGCAGGAGATCCGTCGGAAAATCAATGTAGGCCGGGCCTGGTACATTGCCTTCGCCGCTGGCGCGCGCAAAGGCCTCGTCAAGGGCGGGCACGACATGGGCCGCTTCGCGCACGGTCCGGGTGTAGCGGGTGATGGAGCGAAGCAAATCCGTGTGCACAAGATCCTGCAATGCCCCCATCTGTTCCTGGGGGCATGGCGGCACGCCGGAGATGACGACGATCGGGGCCCGGGCGACATCGGCGTTGACGATGCCGGTGATCGCGTTCGTGACGCCGGGTCCGGCGGTGGCAAGCACAACTGCGATGTTGCCTGTCAGTTCGGCATGGGCATGGGCCATGTGGGCGGCGGCACGTTCGTCACGGACGTCAATGATGCGAATGCCGGCGCGGGCGACCCGGTCCCAGATGGGCATGATATGGCCGCCGCAAAGCCCGAAAACACGGTCGATGCCGCGTGCGGTAAGGAATTCGGCAATAAGGCCGGCGATCGTTTCCGATGTCTCTGCATTCTGAGCCATTGTGCGATATCTCCACCTGTAGACAAGCAGTAACTGCTTGAAATAAAAGTATAATATTTCACGCACTTTGCATGTCGTATGCAGTCTTTGGAGTGTACGCGTTTGCTTGGCGCATCACAATGTCTGTATGCCGCTCTTGCGATCCACCATCTGTAAAATCCCCTGCCAGACGCCCACAAAGGGATGCTAATATCGATCCCATTGTGGGCGTTGGCCTGTCCGAAATCTGTCCTGTTGAAGAGGTGTTTTCCTTGCGTTGCATAGTAAGAACTTCATTTATTCTATTGATTTTTATGCTTCTTTTTTCTGCTAACGCCAGAGCTGACTTTGAAGGCGGCCTTGTGGCTTATCAGGAGAATGATTTCAAAAAGGCGCTTGAAGAATTCACACCCTTGGCCAAGAACGGCCACGCGATGGCTCAGTTTTACCTCGGCCTTCTTTATGGTTTTGGCGAGGGGGTCGAAAAGGATCTGGTTACGGCGGTGCGCTGGTGGCGGCTGGCGGCCGAGCAGGGCAACACCGCCGCCCAGTCCAATCTTGGCTTCATGTACAAATATGGCAACGGTGTGTCCCCGGATCCGGTGCAGGCCTATATGTGGTCAAAAGTGGCGTCCATGGGCGGCGCGGCGTTTGCCGATGAGAATCTTATCACCTTCGCCGAGGGCATGACTTCGGATGCGATCGCGCGTGCCGAACGGCTTGCCATGGACTGGCTGGATGCTCATCCTGCCGCCGCCGGGTCCAGGGAAACCCCTTAGGCGTTTCTGCGCGAAGGTTCATGGCGTTCGCCACCAAAACCCTGAAATGATCGATTTCATTGAGGCGCGCATGTTTTAGGCCATTGACGCGATCAAATATTTATATAACATATTTCTTATGGAAAGAATTGGTTATATAAGCGCAGAATCAAGTCTCGACGCCATTTTTTCGGCGCTGGCCGACCCGACGCGGCGGGCAATCCTGTTACGGCTTGTGAAAGGTCAGGCTTCCGTCAATGAGATCGCCGCGCCATTTGAAATAAGTCAACCGGCGGTTTCAAGGCATCTGAAGGTGCTGGAACAGGCGGGGTTGATCGAGCGAGATGTTGACGAACAGCGCCGCCCGGCGAGGCTGAAAGCTGAAACGATGGCAACCGCTGTCGACTGGCTTGCCGAATTTAGAGCTTTTTGGGGGATGTCTTTTGATCAATTAGACGACGTCTTGATGCAGATGAAACTAGCCAAAGCGAAGGAAACAGACCATGAGTGAATTACCCGAATACGTACTTGACCGGGTGTTTGATGCGCCCCGCGAAGTGGTCTGGCGCGCCTGGACGGATCCTGAATGGCTCTCGCGTTGGTATGGCCCCGGCGCAGAAACGATCATCCATAAATTTGATTTAAAACCCGGTGGCATATGGCTTAACGAAATGAAGTGGGGGGGACAATTCTAACTTTCAGAAAGTCGTTTTTCAGGACGTTTTGCAACCCTCAAGGCTGGTTTGGCACCATTATTCTTTGACAGATTCGGATTGGACTGTTGTTGTGAATCCAAGAATGCCGGATTAGCCCCGGTTGCTGCTGACAACGGTGACTTTTGAGGACATGGGCGACAAAACAAATGTGTGCCTCTCTCAGGTGCCGATTGAGGCCACAGACGCCGAGATCGCCTGTTTCACCAAGATGATGGCTGGCATGGATCAGGGTTGGGGCAGCGGTTACGCAATCATGGATACGCTGTTCGCAGAGTTGCGGGCAGGATAAGGCAGCACCTTGGGGGCAGGAGCATGTCCCTGCAAAAAGAGGCTTTGGCGGGGGACGGCCGGCCGAAGCCGGCACCGGAACTTTATGGGTAACCACCGACCGGCTTGTGTCCCGATGCCTAGCATCAATTATGCCCGTATTTTCTAAAAACGCGGCGTCCCAAAATAGCGCCACGGCATTGGCTGGCGGCTTTCCTGGTACCCAGCCGTCTCTTGCGGGCTTTCTGGGGCAAGGCCATATTCTGCGTACCATTTTTGATAGTACAGCGTCTTTGGCATCCCGATCTAGGGATGGCCAGCGCCACGAAGTTACATGATTTTAAAAAAATGTCTGAAAAGTGGCTCCCCGAGTCGGACTCGAACCAACGACACAGCGGTTAACAGCCGCTTGCTCTACCAACTGAGCTACCGGGGATCACGGGCACCGGCATGGAAATGCGCCCAGCACCACCGGGGCTTATATAGCAGAGCGATCCCCTTCTTGGCCAGCCAGAACGCCGCACGGTTGAATGGCGCTTGTCGGATGGGAAAGCAGACGATGGGGGGCAGGAAGTGGAGGCGCGGGCCGGATTCGAACCGGCGTACACAGATTTGCAGTCTGCTGGATAACCACTCTCCCACCGCGCCGATTATTGATCGGGGACGGTCGCCAGGGTATGTAGCTGGCGGCACTTACGGTTCCCGAGAAGGGGTCGAGGTATAGGACCTGACCGAAGGCCGGTCAAGCAAGGGGGAGGCCTTTGGAAATCCGCTCTGGGAGCGGATTTCCTGCAAGCGGCGTTGTGTTTGTTCCATCCGGAACGTATAAATGGTTCCTCCGATTCGGCTGATCGAGAGATAGAATGACGGATTTTACCGCCGCCAGGCGAAACATGGTGGACTGCCAGTTGCGACCGAACAAGGTGACGGACCCGCGCCTCGTTGCCGCCATGTCCGAATTGCCACGGGAACGCTTTGTCCCGTCAGGCTATGAGGGCGTTGCCTATGTCGATGCCCATTTGCCTCTGGACCGGGGCCGTTCGATTATGGAACCGATGGTGCTGGCACGTCTTCTGGAACTTGCCGAAATTCAGCAAGGAGATGTCGTTCTTGATATTGGTTGCAGCACCGGTTATTCGGCAGCCGTGATTGCCGCTCTGGCGGGGACGGTTGTTGCGCTTGAATCGGATCCCGTCTTTGCGGGTTTTGCAACAAAACTGCTTTTGGAGCTCGGCTGCGACAACGTGGCCGTCGTCGAAGGGCCATTGGCCGATGGCTATCCCAGTCAGGCACCTTTTGACGTGATTTTTATCGATGGCGCCATCGCCGAGGTTCCAGAAGCGATCCGCAATCAGCTAAAGAAAGGCGGGCGCCTGGTTGCCGTACTCACCGGGCCGGCGGGCGTGGGGCAGGCGACTGTCCTGACGCGGACGGATAGTAGCGTTGGCAGCCGCGCCGCCTTCGACGCAGCGACGCCCGAGCTGCCGGAATTCGCAGCCAAGGAAGGCTTTGTCTTCTAAGCGCATTTATATTACGATTTAGATGTAAATTTATAGCAATTTGTGTGGCGCGAATGAAAAACGCCAGGCGAAAGGGATTAGGGTTGGGCATCCGGGCGGTTCGATGGTTCTCAAGGGCTTGCGCTCTCCTTCTGGTTGGTGGTGGGGCGTTTTCGGCTTTTGATGCTTGCGCGCAAAGCATCGCACAATCCCTCGTTTCCGCTTATCAGAGCAATCCGACCTTGCGCGCGCAAAGGGCCAGGCTGCGGGCGACGGACGAGGCACTTCCCCAGGCCCAGGCCGGCTGGCGGCCAACGATCACGGCAAACGCAGAAATAGGACGATCCCGGGTCGAGGGGAATTTATTCGCCCAATCTTCGGGCACCCAGATTCGTTCCCCCTCGAGTGTGAGCATCCTCCTTTCGCAACCCATCTTCCGTGGTGGCCGGACCTTTTATGAAACGCGCCAGGCGGAATATCGCGTGCAGGCCGAGCGCGCACGCCTGCGCCTCGTCGAGGCAGAAGTGCTGCTGGATGCGGCTGCGGCCTTTATGGATGTTGTGCGCGATCAGGCGGTCGTCGAGTTGAATGTCCACAACGAACAGGTTCTTCGCCGACAGCGGGAAGCCGCCGGCGACCGTTTCGAAATCGGCGAAATTACCCGAACGGATGTTGCCCAGGCCGAAGCGCGGCTGGCTGGCGCGCGCGCGGACCGAATTCAGGCGGAAGGGAATCTCGCTGCCTCGCGAGCCACCTTCAAGAGGGTAACTGGCATGGCACCGGAACGGCTTGTCACGCCGGCTTCTCTGGGAAACCTGCCGCAATCCGAGGCCGAGACGCTGCGCATTGCGGCGATGTCTTTTCCGGCGATCATCGCTGCGAAATTCGATGAAAAATCTGCGGCGGAGGCCGTCAATATCGTTGAAGGCGAATTGCTGCCGACGGTTTCCCTGAACGCTGAGGTCAGCAAGGCGCAGGAACAGTTTTCTACCGTTGATGACACAAAACGGGGAACAATCAGCGCCCGGGTTTCGATGCCACTTTATCAGGCTGGTGCCGTACATTCGCGCCTGCGCGAAGCGCGTCAGGTTGCCGGTCAGCGTCGGGTCGAGGTCGAAGAGAGCCGTCGCAGCGCCGTCGAGCAGGCTACCCGCGCCTGGTCGGATATGATTACCGCCCAGGCGGGTATCGTCTCGCTCAAATCCCAGGCCGAAGCGGCAACCATCGCCCTGGATGGGGTCGAGCAGGAGGCGCTTGTCGGATCGCGCACCGTGCTGGACGTGCTGGATGCTGAACAAGAGCTTCTGGATGCGAAGGTGGCTCTGGTGCGGGCTGAACGTGACGAATTTGTTGCGTCCTTCCGCCTAAAATCGGCGATCGGCGCCCTGACGGCGGAGGCCCTGGCCTTGCCGGTCGCGTTCTATGACATGAACAAGAACTACGACGATGTGCGTGGGCGCTGGATTGGCTTTGGCAGCGATTCGGAGTAACAACGGACCCGGCTGCGGACGACTTCTTATTCTGGCGTTTTTTTGGGGACTGGCTTAGGGTTGACGAATTCTTTGCCGTGATCGGCCAAGACGTTACGGGTTATGACGGGCCACGGCGAAAGGGCAGGGACGGATGGCGGACGGTCAGGAAAACAATCTTTCCTCGGAAGAGGATGGCGACGGGCAGGGAGAACCCTCAATGGAGGAGATTCTGTCGTCCATTCGCCGTATTATTTCTGAGGACGACGAGGCGGAAGGCACGAAGGCCACCGGGGAAGGCGATGCAGACGTATCGGATGAGGCGGCTGTTCTGGAGGATGCGGACGGTGCGGATGACCTGACGGTCCCGAAGGATGTTGACGGTGCGGAGGATGCCGGGGATGAAGACGAGGACATTCTGGAACTCACCCGGATGGTTTCGGAAGACGGCAGCGTGACGGACCTGGCGGAAGAAAGAAAGCCGGAGGCGGAGATGGCGACAGAGGCGAGCGAGACGGAAGCGACCTCCGAAGAGGCGATGGCAGGGGAAGGTGCGGTCGATGCGGATGCGCTTGAGATGCAGGACCCGGAACCGGACGCGCCTGCCGAGAGCAGCACACCTGCCGAGAGCACACCTGCCGAGGCCACGCCTGTCGAGGATGCGCCCGTTGAAGTTGAGGCGTCACCGACAGCATCTGAACCCGGCGGTGATTCACTCCTTGATAAGACAGCTGCCGCTGCGGCCACGGAATCCTTTGGGGAGCTTACGAAGGCGGTCATCAAAGAGGACGGGCCGGGCATTCAACTTGGTTCTCTTACCGAGAAGACCCTGGAAGACCTCCTCAAGGAGCTGCTTCGCCCGATGCTGAAAGAATGGCTCGACCAGAATTTGCCTTCGATTACTGAAAAGCTGGTGCGAAAAGAAATCGAGCGCACGGCGCGACGGGCCGAAGAACTCTGACTTCCATGTGACTCCCCTTATGTGATTTGGATGATGATTTGGATGCCTGAGGCCAGGACGCTTTCCGTGGCTGGTCTTCCCTTTGCTTAAAAGATGAGAAAACGCTTTAAACGGTCATGAAAGAGCTAGAAAAAAGATACGATTCCAAAGCGGTCGAAGGGCCGTGCTACAAGGCCTGGGAAAATGCCGGTGCCTTTGCTGCCGACACCAAATCGGACGCGGCACCCTTTACGATCATGATGCCGCCGCCGAACGTGACCGGCAGTCTGCACATGGGCCACGCCCTCAACCATACGCTCCAGGACATTCTGACCCGCTATTACCGCATGAAGGGGGCAGATGCCCTCTGGCAGCCGGGCATGGATCACGCAGGTATCGCCACCCAGATGGTCGTTGAAAGGCAACTCGCCGAAAAAGGCATCACGCGCCACGATCTTGGTCGCGAAGCCTTTGTTGAACGTGTCTGGGACTGGAAAGAAGAATCCGGCGGGACGATTACCACCCAATTGCGGCGTCTGGGGACGTCCCCCGATTGGGAAAAAGAACGCTTCACCCTGGATTCGGGCCTCTCGCAAGCCGTTACGAAAGTCTTTGTCGAACTTCACAAGGCCGGCCTTCTTTATCGGGACAAGCGCCTCGTCAATTGGGATTGCGAATTGCTGACGGCGATCTCTGACCTTGAAGTCGTACAAAAAGAAACGAAAGGCCATCTGTGGCATTTTCGTTATCCGCTGGAAGACGGTTCCGGCCATATCGTCGTTGCAACCACGCGTCCGGAAACGATGTTTGGCGATACGGCGGTTGCTGTGCATCCCGAAGATGCGCGCTATCAGCACCTTGTCGGCAAAAAGGTACGTCTGCCGATTTCTGATCGCCTGATTCCGATTGTTGCCGACGAACATTCGGACCCGGAGATGGGAAGCGGGGCGGTCAAAATCACCCCGGCCCACGACTTCAACGATTTCGAAGTTGGTCGTCGTCATGACCTTCCTTTGGTGAACGTGTTTGATGCGAAGGCGCATTTAAACGAAAATGTTCCCGAAGCCTATCGCGGTCTTGACCGTTATGTGGCGCGCGAAAAAGTTATTGCTGAAATGGAATCCCTCGACCTTCTTGAACGGATTGAAGACCATGTTCACGCGCTGCCCCATGGGGATCGTTCCGGCGCGGTGATTGAGCCTTATCTCACCGATCAATGGTTTGTAGACGCCGCCACCCTGGCGAAACCGGCGATTGAGGCTGTGGAGACGCGCAAGACCCAATTCGTGCCGAAACATTGGGAAAACACCTATTTTGAATGGATGCGCAACATTCAGCCCTGGTGCATTTCGCGCCAGCTGTGGTGGGGGCATCGGATTCCGGCCTGGTACGGACCGGATGGGGAAATTTTTGTTGCGGCATCGGAGGAAGACGCCGCCGCCGCCGCCAAAATCCATTACGGCAAGGAAACCGAACTCACCCGTGACCCCGATGTGCTGGACACCTGGTTTTCATCGGCCTTGTGGCCGTTTTCGACCCTGGGCTGGCCGGAAGAAACGCCGGAACTTGCGCGCTATTATCCGACGGACGTGCTGGTTACCGGGTTCGACATCATTTTCTTCTGGGTGGCACGCATGATGATGATGGGGCTGCACTTCATGGGCGAGGTGCCTTTCCACACCGTCTACATCCACGCGCTGGTCCGCGATGCCTCGGGCCAGAAAATGTCGAAGTCGAAGGGCAACATCATCGATCCCCTGGGGCTGATCGAACAATATGGCTGCGATGCGCTGCGGTTCACGCTGACGGCTCTTGCTTCGCCGGGGCGTGACATCAAACTTTCGGAAGCGCGCGTTGAAAGCTCGCGAAATTTTGCAACGAAGCTTTGGAACGCGGCGCGCTATTGCCAGATGGCGGAATGCATTCCGGACCCGGATTTTAATCCGGGTGCCGCGTCGCTTACGGTCAATCGCTGGATCATCGGCCATGTTGCCAAACTGGCGGGCGATCTTGAGCAAGCGCTTGCGGCTTACCGCTTCAACGATGTGGCCAATGTGTTGCATCACTTTGTCCGGGGAACTTTCTGCGACTGGTATCTGGAGTTTACAAAACCGATCCTGAATGGCGACGACGCGGCCGCAAAAAAAGAGACGCGCGCGACGACGGCCTGGGCGCTGAACCAGATCCTTCACCTGCTGCACCCGGTCATGCCGTTTATCACCGAGGAATTGTGGCAGAAAATCGGCGAAGGGGACGGGATGCTGATGACGTCCGGCTGGCCGATTTTTGATGCCGGCTTGATCGACGAAGACGCGATGGCGGAAATGGATTGGGTTGTGCGGCTGATTACGAAAATCCGCATCATCCGTTCAAAATTTCAGGTGCCGCCGAAAAAGGCAATCAAGGCTGGGGTTGAGAACGCGAACGAAACCACATTGCAACGCATGAAAACCCATGACGCGATCATCAAGACACTCGCCAATCTGGAAAGCCTTAGCCAGGAAGAAAACATGGCAGGAGGCACCATTCCCTTTGTGCTCGACGAGGCGACGGGCCATGTTTTTCCGGGTGATGACATCAACGTGCCCGTACAGCAGGCGCGTTTGGAAGAAGAAATACGCAGCCTCGACAAGGAAGTCGCCAAGATCGAAAAGAAGCTTGGCAATGCGCAATTTCTTGCGAAGGCCCCGGAAGAAGTGGTGGCGGAACAGCGCGCACGCCGGGACAGGGCCAAAGATGAATGCGACGAGAATCGAAAGTGGCTCGCGGGAATGCAAGAACGGCGTTAAAATACGCCGGAACGATCAGGGAAGACGCCCATGACCCGCAAATTTAACGAAAAGCAGAACCTGCCGAGCCGCTATGTTTCCATCGGGCCGGAAAGCTCGCCGCATCGGTCCTATTACTACGCGATGGGGATGACGGAGGAAGAAATCCATCAGCCCTTTATCGGCGTTGCTACCTGCTGGAACGAAGCGGCACCGTGCAACATCACCCTTGGCCGTCAGGCCCAGGCCGTCAAGCTGGGCGTGAAAGCAGCAGGTGGGACGCCACGGGAATTTACGACGATCACGGTAACCGACGGCATTGCCATGGGCCATGAGGGCATGAAGTCCTCTCTCGTCAGTCGTGAAGTGATCGCCGATTCGGTCGAATTGACCATGCGCGGCCATTGTTACGATGCGTTTGTCGGCCTGGCCGGTTGCGACAAATCGCTGCCCGGCATGATGATGGCGATGCTGCGCTTAAACGTGCCGGCCGTCTTTATGTATGGCGGCACAATCCTGCCCGGCCTCTACAAGGGCAAAGAGGTCACCGTGCAGGACGTGTTCGAAGCCGTTGGTGCCCACAGCGCCGGCGATATGACGGACAAGGAATTGTACGATCTGGAACGCGTCGCATGTCCTTCCGCAGGCTCTTGCGGCGGCCAGTTCACGGCCAATACGATGGCGTGCGTCTCGGAAGCGGTAGGGCTGGCGCTGTCCGGATCGGCGGGCGCGCCGGCACCTTATGAATCCCGCGACGCCTATGCCGAAAAAAGCGGCGAGGCCGTCATGCGTCTTTTAGAGATGAATTTGCGGCCGCGCGATATCGTCACCCGCAAGGCGCTTGAGAACGCGGCCATGGTTGTCGCCGCTTCGGGCGGCTCGACAAATGCGGCTCTTCACCTGCCGGCAATGGCCAACGAAGCCGGAATTGATTTTGATCTGCATGCCGTGGCCGAAATTTTCCGCAAAACGCCCTATCTTGCCGATCTGAAGCCTGCCGGGCGCTATGTGGCAAAAGACCTTTACGAAGTGGGCGGCGTGCCGATCCTGATGAAGGCCTTGCTGGACGGTGGCTATCTTCATGGCGAATGCATGACGGTCACCGGCAGGACGATTGCTGAAAATCTGGAAAACATCGTTTTCCCGACAGATCAGGATGTTGTGCGCCCAACCTCAAACCCGCTGACACCGACGGGCGGCGTTGTCGGGGTTCGGGGGAATCTTGCGCCCCAGGGGGGGATTGTGAAGGTTGCTGGCATCGAGAAACTGCAATTCCGTGGCCCGGCGCGTTGCTTTGACTGCGAGGAAGACGCGTTTGAGGCCGTCGAAAAGCGGGATTACAAGGAAGGCGAGGTCATCGTCATTCGCTACGAAGGACCACGCGGCGGCCCCGGCATGCGCGAGATGCTGGCCACCACCGCTGCCATTTATGGCCAGGGGATGGGCAACAAGGTGGCGCTTATCACCGATGGCCGTTTCTCTGGTGCCACCCGCGGGTTCTGCATCGGCCATGTTGGCCCGGAAGCCGCAGTCGGTGGGCCAATCGCCCTTTTGAAGGATGGCGACATCATCGCCATCGACGCCGACAAAGGCACCCTTGAGGTCGAGTTAAGCGACGACGAACTTGCCGCCCGCGCAAAGGAATGGAAGCCACGGGAAAGCGCGTTCGGGTCCGGTGCCATCTGGCGTTATGGCCAGACCGTTGGCGATGCGGAGCAGGGTGCCATCACCCATCCCGGCGCCAAAGGGGAAAAACGCGCTTACGCAGATATCTGATTGGCGGGCCCCCGGGGCGGTGCAAGGGAGCACCAGACCGGCGTGTGGTCGGATGGCCGCTCTTTTGCCCGGAGACTTTTGTCGATCTCGCAAGCTTCCAGCCGGTCGGCGGCCTGAGGCGAAAGCAACAGATGGTCGATGCGCAGGCCCAGATCGCGCTGCCAGGAACCGCTCTGGTAATCCCAGAAGGTAAACGCCCCGGCTTCCGGGTGGTGAATGCGAAAGGCGTCCGTTAGGCCAAGGTGGATCAGCGCGCGGTATTTTTCCCGCGTTCGCAGGTCGTACAGCGCATCTTTCTCCCAGCCTTTGGGGTCGAAAACGTCGATCGCTGTCGGGATGACGTTGAAATCGCCCGCCAGCACGAAGGGTTCTTCTGTTTTTAACAACGCTTCGCTATGGCGCTTGAGCCGATCCAGCCAGCGTAGTTTGTAGTCGAATTTCTCGGTCGCAACCGGATTGCCGTTGGGAAGGTAGATCGAGGCCACGCGTACGTCCCCGATTCGCGCTTCGATGTAACGCGCCTGTTCGTCGTCGGGTTCGCCGGGAAGCCGTCTTTCCAGAACCTCAATGGGGGCATTGGCGAGAATGGCGACGCCGTTATAGGATTTTTGCCCGACGACGGCGGTGGCATAGCCCGCCGCCTCGATTTCGAACGCCGGAAAGGTTTCTTCAACGGTCTTGGTTTCCTGCAGGCAAACGACATCCGGCCGGGCGGTCTTCAGCCATTCCAGAAGGATCGGCAGCCGGGCTTTGACGGAATTGACGTTCCAGGACGCGATTTTCACTGGAAGCGCTGGCGGTCTAGTTGACGGAAAAGGAATTGCCGCAGCCGCAGGACGCGGTCGCGTTGGGGTTTCGGATGGCGAAGGCAGAACCGATAAGGTCTTCGACAAAATCGACTTCGGCACCGGCCAGGTATTCGCGGCTGATCGCATCGATCACGATCGACGCCCCGTTCTTTTCAATCACAACGTCGTCATCGTTCGTCACATTGTCGAAGGTGAAATTATATTGAAAGCCCGAACAACCGCCGCCGGTAACGGCAATGCGCAGCCTGTGGCCGACCTCGGCCTCGGCGCTCAGAAGCTCGGCGATGCGCCGGGCGGCGCTTTGCGAGATTGTGACGGGTGCGTGTTCCATAAGACCCATTCTAGAACAAATTTTGCCCGGACAATACCAGAGCCTGTCTTAGATGGGGGATGTTCGAATTTTGTCAATGTTTTTAACCGCTTCCCAAGCGAAGCGTTGCGTCCCCCCAAAGCTTCCGGGTAGTGTCCGGCGATGGAACCCTTTGCACCCTACGCCTGTAAGCCGGAAGAAAGCCGTGGCCGTCGCTACCCTGAAGAGGAAAGCCGGATGCGGACTGTTTTTCAGCGCGACCGTGACCGCATCATTCATGCTTCGGCGTTTCGGCGGCTGAAATACAAAACCCAGGTTTTCGTCTATCACGAAGGCGATCATTATCGAACACGGCTGACCCACAGTCTTGAAGTGGCGCAGATTGCGCGCGCCATCACCCGTACCCTGCGGCTGAACGAAGATTTGGCGGAAGGCCTGGCCCTGGCCCATGACATTGGCCATCCGCCCTTTGGTCATGCAGGCGAAGCGGGGCTTAACGAGGCGATGGCGGCCTATGGTGGTTTTGACCACAACGCCCATACGCTTCGCATCCTCACCAGTCTTGAACGGCGTTATGCGGAATTTGACGGGCTGAACCTCACTTGGGAAACCCTGGAAGGGGTTGTGAAGCACAATGGGCCACTGACCGGCCCAAAGGCCACCGCAGGCCAGACCGTGCCGGGTGAAATAGCGGATTACATCCGCGTGCACGATCTGGAAATTGAAACGTTTCCGGGCCTTGAGGCGCAAATTGCCTCTCTTTCGGATGACATCGCCTATCACAGCCACGACCTTGACGACGGCCTGCGCGCCGGCCTTTTCACTGTGGACGAGGTGGCAGACGTGCCGCTTGTCGGCCCGGTGGTTGCCGATGTGCGTGCGCGTTATCCTAAAATCGAGGTCCAGCGTCTGGTTCCCGAGACCATTCGACGGCTGATCGACCGCATGGTGCAGGACCTGGTCGCAGAAACAAAACGCCGGTTGCAAAGCGCGCGTCCGGAAAACGCCCAGGCCATCCGCGAACTCGATGCGCCGGTCGTCGCCTTTTCCGGGACAATGGAAAAGGACAATCAGGCCTTAAAGGCGTTTCTCATGCGGCGCATGTACCGTCATTACAAAGTCAACCGGATGGCAAGCAAGGCACGCCGTATTGTGAAAGAGCTTTTTGGGCTTTTTATCTGTGAGCCGGGATGCCTGCCGACGGAATGGCAGGTGAACATAGAGACGTTGGATAAATCGGCAAAGGCGCAGCTTGTCCTTGATTACATTGCCGGCATGACGGATCGTTTCGCGTTAGAGGAACATCGGCGGCTTTTTGACAGTTATGCAAAAATAGAATGAACCTTTTCAAATACTTTCAGGCAGAAGTTCTAAGAGTTGTTGAAGAAATGACGGTCGCTGGCGAGCTGCCATCAGGTCTGGATTCGACAAAAATCGTGGCCGAACCGCCGCGCGAGGCGGCCCATGGCGACGTCTCGACGAACGCGGCTCTGGTTCTAGCCAAGGCGGCGGGGAAAAAGCCACGGGAGCTGGCCGAGCGCATTGCATTGCTTCTCGCGGAAAACACGATGGTGGCGGCTGTGACGGTGGCCGGTCCCGGCTTCATCAATCTGCGGCTTACGGAGTCCTTTTGGTGCGAGCGTCTTGGCGAAATTCTCTCGGAGGGCACGGGCTATGGGGATTCGGATTTTGGCCAGGAAGCGCACGTAAACGTTGAATATGTTTCGGCAAATCCGACCGGTCCTATGCATATCGGCCATGGGCGCGGGGCCGTCATTGGCGACGTTTTGGCGTCGCTTCTTGAGAAAGTCGGTTATCGCGTTACCCGCGAATATTATATCAACGATGCCGGTGCCCAGATCAACAAGCTGGCTCAGGCCGTCTATTTGCGGTATCGCGAATTTCTTGGCATTGCGATTGGCCCCGATGCCTTTGAAGATTCCTATCCCGGCGATTATTTAAAGCCGGTGGCTGAGAAGCTGGCTGAAAAATATGGCCGGGAATGGGTCGATGCGCCGCCGGAGACGTGGCGTCCGGTCTTTCGCGATTTCGCGATCGATGAGATGATGGCGCTCATCCGTGAGGATTTAAAGGCACTTGGCATTGTTTTCGACCGCTTTTCTTCGGAACGCGTCCTTGTCGCCGAGGGCGGTGTGGACGCGGCCCTGCAAAGCCTTGAAGCCAAGGGCCTGGTTTATGAGGGCGTCCTAGAGCCACCCAAAGGAAAACTTCCAGACGATTGGGAAGCCCGGCCGCAAACACTTTTCCGCTCAACGGATTTTGGAGATGATGTCGATCGGCCGTTGAAGAAATCCGATGGCAGCTGGACCTATTTCGCCACCGACATTGCCTACCATCTGGACAAGTTTCAGCGTGGGTTTGCTTCGATGATTGACGTTTGGGGCGCGGATCATGGGGGCTATGTCAAACGCATGGTGGCGGCGGTGGCGGCGATTACGGACGGTCGCGGCGCTCTGGATGTGAAGCTGTGCCAATTGGTCAGTCTGCTTGAAGATGGCGTGCAGGTGAAAATGTCGAAGCGGGCCGGTACGTTTGTCAGCCTTCGCGAGGTTGTGGACGAGGTCGGCAAGGACGTTGTCCGCTTTATCATGCTGACACGTAAAAACGACGCCCCGCTGGATTTCGATACCAGAAAAGTATGTGAGCAGACCCGGGACAATCCGGTCTTTTACGTCCAATACGCCCATGCGCGCGCCAAATCCGTGCTTCGCCACGGGAAGGAAAAATTTCCGGACATGGACCTTGGCAAAATGGCCCTTGCCGGGGCGGCGCTGAACCGGCTGACGGCAAAAGGGGAGCTTGCGCTTATTCGCAAGATGGCGGATTGGCCACGTCAGGTGGAAATGGCGGCCCGCTTTCATGAACCCCACCGGATTGCCTTCTACCTTTACGACCTTGCCAGCGAATTCCACGGATTGTGGAACCAGGGCAACGAGGACGCCGATCTGCGCTTTCTAATAGCCGAGGATTCAGAGCTCTCCCGGGCCCGGCTGGGGCTGGTTTTGGCGCTGACCCTTGTCATTGCGTCGGGCCTGGAAATCTTTGGCGTCGCACAGGTAGAGGAGATGCGCTGATGGCCGTGGCAAAGCATTCGACGACCCGGCCGCCATTTTTCATGCGGCGTGGCGTTTTGGGCTTTTTCGCGGCTCTTGCCGCTTTTGGGATGTTTGCTGCCGTCGTTTTGGTTGCGTATGAGGAAAATATAAGATCCGGCGACGTCATCGTGCCGATTGTGCGGGCCGAAAAGGGTCCGATCAAGATACGCCCAGAAACGCCCGGTGGCATGACCGTGCCATTTCAGGACAAGCTGGTCTATGACCGACTTTCCGAGACGGCAGAAGGGGCGGAGAAGACGCACCTGTTGCCGCCCCCGGAAACACCTGTGGCATTGCCAAAAGCGCCTGCGGCATTGCCAAAAGCGCCTGCGGCATTGCCAAAAGCGCCTGCGGCGGCTCCAAAAGCGCCTGCGGCAGCCCCAAAAGCGCCTGCGAAAATAGCAGATAGCGTAACTGCCGGTGAGGTGCCGCCGAAGACGGAGCTTTTGCGCCGTTTGGAGATGGAAACGCCGCCTGTGAAGTCCACACCGGCATTGGCGAAGCCAAAGGCATTGGCCAAACCGAAACCTGCAAATGCGGCGTCTGAACAGACTCTTCGCATACAGATTGCGTCCCTGCGATCCGAACAGGCAGCCCGTGACCAGTGGGCACGGCTGCAAAAAGCCCATGGCGACCTTTTCGGGCCACTGGCCCTTCATGTGCAGCGGGTGGATTTGGGCGGGCGAGGGATTTTCTTTCGTCTGCAGGCGGGGCCGCTGGCCGGCGTTGCGGCGGCAAAAGCGCTCTGCGCGACACTTCAACAACGCAAGCTGGGGTGCCTGCTTGTCCGCCCCTGATCGAACCGCTGCAAAAGCGCTTGTTCTCGGATGTCGTGGTTTGGTCCTTGAAGCGGACGAGCGGCGCTTTTTTTCCGAGGCTCAGCCCCTCGGCTTTATCCTTTTTGCACGCAACTGCGCCACGCCAGCCCAGTTACGCGCCCTGGTTGCCGATTTGAAAGCCAGCGTCGGGCGCGCGACGGCCCCGGTTCTCATCGATCAGGAAGGGGGGCGGGTCTGTCGGCTGCCGTCGTCCCATTGGCGGGTGCCACCACCGGCGGCGCGATTTGGTGCCCTTGCCAGAACGGACGCCGCAGCGGCATCTCAGGCCGTATGGTTGAATGCGCAGCTGCTGGCGGGCGAACTTCTCGACCTTGGGGTCACGGTGGATTGCGCGCCGGTGCTGGATCTGCCGACATCGCAGGCAGACCCGATCATCGGGGATCGTGCCTTTGGGGTTGATGCGGAGCAGACGGTCGTCCTCGGTCGCGCTATGTGCGAGGGGTTTCTTGCTGGCGGCGTCCTGCCGGTGCTGAAGCATATTCCCGGCCATGGCCGCGCCAGGGTCGATAGCCACAAGGCGCTTCCAGAAGTGACGGCGGACGGCAGCGAGCTTGCGGCGGCAGATTTCCTGCCCTTTTGCGCCCTTGCCGACATGCCGCTGGCGATGACGGCCCATATTGTCTATCGGGCATTCGATCCCAAAACGCCGGCCACGCTTTCGAAAACCGTCGTTCAGGAGATTATTCGCGGGCAAATCGGGTTCGATGGGCTTTTGCTGACGGACGACATTTCGATGAAGGCACTGGAAGGCGGGCTGGCAGATCGTGCCCGGGCGGCCCTTGAGGCAGGTTGTGATGTGGTTTTGCATTGCAATGGGCGCCTTGAGGAAATGGCGGTTCTGGCTGCGGCGGTTGGTTCTCTTACGCCAGACGCGCAGGCACGGTTCGCGCGCGCGGAAGCGATGCGGATGGCAGCGAAGGTGGACGCGGATATGGATGACGTAAGGGCACGCCTTGCGGAATGTCTGGGCGAGGCGTGATGGAAGAAGAAGCCGCAAGTATCTTTTATACCGCGTCCGTATGGGTGCTGCCGATCCTGCTGGCAATTACGCTGCATGAAGCGGCCCACGGCTTTGTCGCGCTTCGCTTTGGCGACGATACCGCCTTGCGCGCCGGGCGTGTCACGTTGAATCCGTTCCGTCACGTTGATCGCTTTGGCACGCTGTTGCTGCCGGCGCTGTTGCTGCTCGTCCATTCGCCGATCCTGTTCGGCTACGCAAAGCCGGTGCCGGTCAATTTTTCCCGTCTGCGCCATCCAAAACGGGACATGATCTGGGTTGCCGCGGCGGGGCCTGGAATGAACCTTCTGCTTGCTCTTTGTGCCGCCCTAGCCTTCCACCTCCTTCCGATTTTTCCGGAAACAAGCCAGGATTGGCTGGCAGCAAATTTTGAAAATGCAATATTTATCAATGTGATATTAGCTGTTTTTAACATGCTGCCTCTGCCGCCTTTGGATGGTGGCCGGGTGGCAGTCGGATTGTTGCCCCACATGCTGGCGGTGCAGCTGGCGCGGTTGGAGCGTGTGGGCATTCCGATTCTTTTGGCATTTCTTTTCATTTTGCCGATGCTTGGAAACGCAATCGGCGTTAACCTGAACCTGTTCTCCTGGCTGGTGCTTGTCCCGGCCGAAAAGGTGCTTCGCGTGATTGTTGTTCTTGCGGGGCTAGGGTAGGGGTTGGAGCTGTTGGTTACGGAAGAAAGGTTCGAAGCGTCGCCGGTCGTTAACGCGGACGGCCAGTTTGTCCTGAATTTGAGCGGGTTCGAAGGCCCGATCGATGTTCTGCTGACGCTGGCGCGCGAACAAAAGCTCGACCTTGCCCAGATTTCAATCCTGGACCTGGCCAACCAATATCTGGATTTCATGATGCATGCGCGTCGTGAACGCCTTGAACTGGCTGCTGATTATCTGGTGATGGCGGCATGGCTTGCCTACCTGAAATCGAAATTGCTGCTGCCGGAACCGGAAGAGGACGGGGAAGAGGCAACCGCCGCGCAAATGGCCGAGGCATTGGCTTTCCAATTGCGCCGTCTGGAGGCGATGCAGGCGGCCAGTCAGCAATTGTTTGAACGGCCGCAATTGGGACAGGACATTTTTGCTCGGGGGGATCCGGAAGGCATTACGGTCATTGGAACTTCTGTCTACGTTCTTTCGCTGCACGATCTGCTGCGAAGCTATGGTGATACCCAGAAGCGCGAGGCGGTCGGTGCCCTTCACATCGAAGCGATGGGCCTGTTTTCGATGGAAATGGCCCTTGAGCGTCTTTCCAGCATGCTGGGCGCAATGCCCGATTGGCAAACGCTGATGACGTACCTGCCAGACGTACCGGAAGGCGGCATTCGCCTGCGCTCTGCGATTGCCTCGACTTTTTCGGCGAGTCTGGAACTGGCGCGCGTCGGCAAAGTCGAACTCCGCCAGGAACAAAATTTTGGCCCCCTCTATATTCGCAAGGCGACAGACGCAAAATGACCACTGGCTTGAATCAACCTTCCCAGGACGATGGAAATGAAACAACCATTGGCCTCAATCCACATTTACGCATTCTTGAAGCCGTTCTGTTTGCGGTCGCGGAACCCCTGGACAACAAAACGCTGGCTCAACAATTGCCAAACGATGTTGATCTGCCGAGCCTTCTTGAAACGTTGCGCCGGGCCTATGCGAACCGGGGCGTCACCCTGGTTCAGGTTGGCGGCAAATGGGCCTTTCGCACGGCGCCGGATCTGGCCGGGATGCTTCGGATCGAAAAAGAGGTAAAGCGCCGCCTTTCCCGCGCGGCAAAGGAGATGTTGGCAATCGTTGCTTACCATGCGCCGATCACACGCGCCGAAATCGAAGAGATTCGAGGCGTCGCCTTGAGCCGGGGCACCCTTGACCAATTGCTGGAGGCGGAGTGGATACGTCCGATGGGGCGGCGGCAGACGCCGGGTCGTCCGATGACCTGGGGGGTGACGGACGACTTTTACAGTCATTTTGGCCTGTCTGGCCACGATGATCTGCCTGGCATTGAGGAGTTGAAGGCGGCGGGCCTGTTGGATCAGCGACCGGCGATTTCTATCTATGCCGACCGGGCGGGCGAGGAAAGCTTGTTGCCGGATGAAGACGCGGAAATGTCGGATGAAGACGCGGATGGAGAAGAAAACGCCGTGTTGGCACCTCTTGAGGTAGAGGAAGATCCGTCTGCCCCATAGAGGCCAAGGGGCTGGGCGTTGCGGATGGTGCACATTTCTGGCATGATCCTGGTAGTTTTGATCTCGAAACCCTTTTTCGAAAATTAGGAGTCCTTGGATGGGCGGCATTGGCATTTGGCAGATCGTTCTGGTCTTGGCGATCGTTCTGATTCTCTTCGGGGCAGGGAAATTGCCGAAAGTGATGGGAGACTTGGCGAAGGGGGTAAAGACCTTCCGTTCCGGCCTTAAAGATGAGGAGGGGGGGGGCTCGACAAGCGTCGCATCGACTTCTCTGGAGCAGGATAAATCCTCTACCAGTCCGGCCTCAAAGGTCGTCGGCGAGAAGGACGACGCCGTCAAATCTTAACTGGCTTTCCCAGCGCCATGAACGCGATCCGGGTTCCCAGGATTACAAGAAATGTTTGATATCGGTTGGCCGGAACTGGCCTTGGTCGTCCTTCTGGCAATCCTCGTGATTGGACCGAAGGAATTGCCGTTGGTGCTGCGTACCCTTGGTCGGTGGGCGGGCAAGGCGCGTGCGCTTGTCCGTGATTTTCGTAGCAGCCTTAATGAGATCGCGAAGGAAGCCGAATTGGATGAATTTCGCCGCATGGCTTCCGGCGATATGAGCGAAAAGGCAATTGAACCCGGCTCGACAGACGAAAAAGCGCGTCCCGCGAGCGATTCTTCCGTAAACAGGCCTTCGGGTGGCACGCGTGGAGAATGAGAAAAAAATGCCGTTGCTCGGTCATCTGATCGAGCTTCGCAACCGTCTCATGTGGTCGGTTGGAATTCTCTTCATCACGTTTATTGCCTGCTATACCGTTGCCGAGGAAATCTTCGCCTTCCTGGTGAGCCCGCTTGCGGAAATCTATGGGACAGGGACGGGGCGGCGGCTGATCTATACGGGCTTGGCCGAAGTCTTCTTCACCTATGTAAAAGTCTCTTTTTTTACGGCCCTTTGCATTTCCTTTCCGATCATCGCAACGCAAGTCTGGGCCTTCGTTGCGCCCGGGCTCTATCGCGATGAAAAGAAGGTGTTTATGCCGTACTTAATTGCGACGCCGGTTCTTTTTATCGTGGGGGCGGCGCTCGTCTATTACGTTGTTATTCCACTGGCCTGGGAATTTTTTCTAACCTTCGAGACGACGGACACGGTAAGTGGCCTGCCGATCCAACTGGAAGCGAAGGTGAATGAATATCTAAGCCTGGTCATGAAATTAATCTTTGCCTTTGGGCTCTGTTTCCAGCTTCCGGTGCTGTTAACGCTGCTTGCGCGGGTCGGTGTGGTCACTGCGGCGGGCCTTGCAGCCAAACGAAAATACGCTCTGGTCGGGATTTTTATTGCGGCCGCCGTGTTGACGCCACCCGATCTTATTAGCCAGGTGAGCCTGGCCTTGCCGGTGCTCCTGCTCTATGAGATTTCAATCCTTTCCGTCCGTCTGGCCGAAAAACGTGCCCGGGTACGGGCAGACGATGGACCTTCCGATGATGCCTGATTGTGGACGCGATAGCATTTTGCCCCCTATAAGGTGGTCTGGCGCTGCAACCATTGGATTTCCATGTTCGATCTAGCCTGGATTCGGGAAAACCCTGATGCTTTCGACCAAGGTCTGGCCCGGCGTGGCGTTGCGCCACAGGCGGCGGGTGTTCTCGACCTCGATCAGCGGTGTCGCGCCGCCCAAACTGCACTTCAGGGGCTTCAGGAAAAGCGGAAAACGCTTTCCAAGGAAATCGGCCTTGGCAAGCGGGACGGCACCGATACGGCGGCGCTGGAAGGTGAGGTTGCGGGGATAAAGGATGCGATGACGTCGCGTGAAGTGGCGGCCCGGGAACTGGGCGAAAGCCTTACCGGCCTGCTTGCAGGGCTTCCCAATTTGCCAGCTGAGGACGTGCCCGACGGTACCGATGAAGCGGCAAATGTAGAGATAAGATCATTTGGCAAGAAGCCGGACTTTCCATTTAAAACAAAAGAACATTTTGAATTGGGGGAAGCGCTTGGCCAGATGGACTTTACGGTTGCCGCCAAGCTTTCGGGCGCGCGTTTTGTCGTGCTTTCGGGTGCGTTGGCGCGGCTTGAACGGGCACTTGCCGCCTTCATGCTTGACCTTCATACCCAGGAATTTGGCTACCTTGAGGTAAGCCCGCCCTGTCTGGTGCGCGAGGAAGCCCTGTTCGGTACCGGCCAATTGCCGAAATTCGGGGAGGATCTGTTTCATACGACCGACGGTTACTGGCTGCTGCCGACGGCGGAAGTGGCGCTGACCAATCTTGTGGCCGGCGACATCGTTGACGCGGAGGCCCTGCCGCTGCGCTATGTCGCGCTGACGCCCTGTTTCCGCTCGGAGGCGGGGGCGGCTGGCAAGGACACGCGCGGCATGATCCGCCAGCACCAGTTTAACAAGGTCGAACTTGTCAGCATCGTGCATCCCGATCAGTCGGACGCGGAACATGCGCGCATGACGGCGGCTGCGGAAGAGGTGCTGAAGCGCCTGGAGCTTGCGTACCGCGTCGTCACTCTGTCGGCGGGGGACATTGGGTTTTCTGCACGCAAGACCTATGATTTGGAGGTCTGGTTGCCGGGTCAGGGCTGTTATCGCGAAATTTCCAGTTGCTCGAATTGTGGCGACTTTCAGGCACGGCGCATGAAGGCGCGATTCCGCTCCAAGGGCGAAAAGGGTACGCGTTTTCCTCACACGCTGAACGGCTCGGGTCTGGCAGTTGGCCGCACATTGGTGGCGGTTCTTGAAAACGGCCAGCGCGCCGATGGTGGCATCGACATTCCCCAAATATTGCGCCCCTATCTTGGTGGCATGAAGGAGATCGCGCCGAATGTTTGATGCGCCGCTTGATCTCAAAAACGCACGCATACTTGTTACAAATGACGACGGCGTTGAAACCCCCGGCATTGAATTGCTGGAAAAGATTGCACGCGGTTTCTCAGACGATGTCTGGGTGGTGGCGCCGCGATGGGACAATACGGGTGCCGGGCATTCCATCACCTTCAACACCCCGTTTCAGGTGGAAGAGATCGCGCCGCGCCACTTTGCCGTTCACGGCACGCCGACGGATTGTGTGTTGCTGGCCTGCAAGGAACTGCTTGCCGACAAGAAACCAGCGTTGTTGCTTTCCGGGGTAAATCCGGGGCCGAATCTGGCAGAGAACGTAACCTATTCCGGCACCATTTCGGCGGCGTTCGAGGGAACGCTTCTTGGTGTGCCATCGATCGCGTTCAGTGTGCATGGAATGCCTCCCTATTGTTGGGAAACCCCGGCCCGTTTCATCGGGGATATTATTCGCAAGGCCGTTTCCGTGCCTTGGCCGAAAGATGTTCTTATCAATGTCAACTTTCCCAATGTGCCTGTAGCTGAAATCACGGGAATTTTTGCAACCCGCCAGGGGCGCAGCAAGCTGGAACAGCGCATCACGCGGGAGGACGGCGCTGATGGCAAGGTGACGTACAGGATGGATTGGATTCTTCCAAATTTTGCTAGGAACGATGGCGTTGTGCCGGAAACGGACATCGAAGCGATCGGGAACAATGCTGTTTCCGTTTGCCCACTTAGCCTGGACTTCACCGATGAAACGCTGATCGACAATTTAAAACGGGTGCTTGATTGACGGTTGACCCGCGGCAGATACGTCTGCTTATGGAGCTGCGTCAGGGAGGCATTCAGGACATCGCGGTGTTGGCGGCCATCGAAAAAACGCCGCGCCACCTCTTCGTGCCGGATAATTTTCAAGAAGAAGCTTACAAAAACACGGCGCTTCCCATCGAGTCGGGCCAGACGATCAGCCAGCCGCAGGTTGTGGCGATGATGACCGAGGCCTTGGCGGCCGATAAACGGCTTCGGGTGCTTGAAATCGGCACCGGTTCTGGCTATCAGACGGCGGTGCTGGCCAAACTCTTTCGCCGCGTCTACACGGTCGAACGCCATCACAATCTTCTGAAGAGGGCGCAAGCCCGCTTTGCGGAGCTTGGCCTGCACAACGTTACAACCCGGCTTGGTGACGGCGCGCTGGGGTGGCCGGAGCAGGCCCCCTTTGACCGTATCCTGGTAACGGCCGGTGCCGTGGAAATTCCGTCCACACTTCTTGATCAGCTTCGAATCGGCGGCATCCTGGTTATACCGGTCGGTGCGACTGGCAATGAGCAATGCCTTCAGTGCATCCGCAAGGAAGAAGATGGCATCCATGCGGAAAACCTTGGGCTTGTCCGCTTTGTCCCGCTTGTCAAAAAACCGCCTGTTCGTTAGAGAAAAAGGCGGGTTTACGGTTGAAGCTCCGCATGCCCCCACCTAGTATTTGGAAATTGGCACCGGGGCGAATGGGGGATGCGCATGGGCCGTAACCTCTTGCAAAAAGGATGGCAGGCGGTCGCGTTGCTGGTGGTCACGCTGGCATTTTCGGGTTGCAGCGAACCCTGGATTACCGGCAAGGCCATTGGCTACTCGCTGTCGCAAGCCTCGCCTGTTTCTGGAAAAAATGGTGTCACGGTGCGTAAGGGGGACACCGTTTACGGGATTGCGCGTCGTCATGGCGTCACAATACGCGCGCTTATCGATGCGAACGGTCTTCGACCGCCTTACACGCTCCGGGTTGGTGGGAAGCTTAAACTTCCAGGGCGTCAGACCTATATTGTACGGAAAGGGGACACCGTTTACGGCATCTCGCGCAAATTGGGGACCGACATGCGCGACCTGGTGCGACAAAATGGAATCCGCTCGCCTTACCGAATTACCGTTGGTCAAGAATTGCAGTTGTCGCAGAAGGGCGCGCGCGACGCGGCTGCTTCCTCTGCAAAGACAAAGAAAAAGCGGCGTTCGTCTGCTTCTTCCAGGGTGACGAAGCCGCCCCCGCGGCAAAAAGGTAATTTTCTTATGCCGGTTAAAGGAAAGCTCCTGGCCGGGTTCGGTCCAAAATCGGGCGGTCTGCACAATGACGGCATCAACATTTCAGCCCCGCGAGGGACGCCGGTCCGGGCAGCGGAAAATGGCGTTGTCGTCTATGTTGGCAATGAGCTTCGAGGCTTTGGAAATCTCCTGCTTATCAAGCACGCGAATGGCTGGGTATCGGCCTATGGGCATACGGATGGGTCGCTTGTAAAGCGCGGCGACGTCATCAAACGGGGGGAGCAGGTGGCGAAAGTTGGAAAATCGGGCAATGTCGATCAGCCACAACTGCACTTCGAATTGCGGCGCGGTGTCCGAGCCGTCAATCCCTTGCGCTATCTCACCAGTTCTTTGCGTGAGAAAAAGGAACGTGTTCTAGCGAAGCTGCTTGCCCAGGCGTCCGGCTAGATCCTGGATGAACTGCCAGGCTACCCGGCCTGATCGCGCGCCACGGGTCATGGACCATTCCAGCGCTTCGGCACGAAGCGTTTTTTCAGGTATATCCAGCCCATAATGCTTTGCATAGCCCTCGACGATTTCGAAAAAAGTGGGCTGATCGCAATTGTGGAAGCCGATCCAAAGCCCAAAGCGGTCGGAAAGGGAAACTTTTTCGTCGACGGATTCGCCGCCATGAATTTCGATGGAACGCGTGTTTTCGATCATTTCCCTGGGCATCAGATGACGGCGGTTCGAGGTGGCATAAAAGAGAACGTTCTCTGGCCGCCCTTCAATGCCACCCTCCAACACCGCTTTCAGGGATTTATAGGCGGCGTCCTTGCCGTCGAAGGAAAGGTCGTCGCAGAAAAGAATAAAACGCCCCTCGTTTTTCCGAAGACGCGTCAGCAGGCGCGGCAACGAGGCGATTTCCTCGCGATGGATCTCGACCAGCGTTAAGGCGCTACCGTCTTCCTCGGCCCGCAAGGTGGCGTGCACCGCCTTTACCAGTGAGCTTTTTCCCGTTCCCCTGGCACCCCATAGCAGCGCATTGTTGGCCGGATATCCCTTTGCGAAGCGGCGCGTGTTTTCCAAAAGCAGCCGCTTTTGGGTGTTGATGCCGCAAAGCAGGTCGATTTCGATGCGGTTGACGGTGGCCACGGCCTCCATCTCGCCAGGTTCCGCGTGCCAGACGAAGGCATCGGCCCCATTGATGGGGGGCGACGTGTGTTTTACCGGGGCCATTCGTTCCAGCGCATCGGCTATTCTGTGGAGCAGCGTCTCAAGGGGGTGGTCCATCTTCTTGTCCCGGCATGATTTTCGGTTTTGGCCCGCTGGCCCAGGCAATTATAGACGATCGGCAGGCGGCGAGGGAACAGGTGCGCGGGCCGCCCGTTTTAATGGCTTTGAAAAGCGCTGCTTTCCAAGGCAGTGGCAGCACAGTATGATCCGCGCAAACCGAAGCTTTTTAGGGAAAGTCCGATGTTGATTTCACCAGCACTAGCGCAAACCGGGGCCGAGCCAAGCGGGCTTGAAATGTTCCTGCCGCTTATTCTTATTTTCGTCGTCTTTTATTTCCTGCTTATCCGGCCACAGCAGAAAAAGGCGAAGCAGCACCGAGACATGGTCGGAACCCTGCGCAGGGGGGATCGGATCGTAACTGGCGGCGGTATTCTTGGCACCGTTGCGAAAATCGTTGACGATGGGGAAGTTCTGGTCGAAATCTCTGAGAACGTCCGCGTTCGTGTGGCCCGGGCGACGATTGCGAATGTTTTGTCAAAGCCGGAACCGGCGGCAAACGACGACAAAAAGAAATCCGATTAGGAAACGTCGCTAGGAAACGTCGCACAATCCTGTTCCCCCGCTCGGTGGTCGAATGATCTATTTCGCAAAATGGAAAGTTGCTCTGATTCTCGGAATCTGCTTTTTTGGCGTCGTTTTTTCGATGCCAAACCTGTTCCGGGAAGAAACACTTGAGGCTATGCCAGACTGGCTGCCTCATAAGAAGATCAACCTTGGACTGGATTTGCAGGGCGGGTCGCATCTGCTTCTCGAAGTCGAGGTTGATGCCGTCATTCGCGAACGCCTCGAATCCATTGTCGATAGCGTGCGCGTGACCCTTCGCAAGGCACATGTCGGCTATAAAAATCTTGGTGTTGACGGGAATCGGGTTACCTTCCGTCTCGTTGAAAACGCTGACCTTTCGAAAGTCCGGGAACTGATTGAAAAACTGGATGCGGATACGGTTTTCTCGGAAGGTGACGGCCAGATAAGACTTACCTATACGGACAAAGCGCTTGCTGAGCGCAAGCGGCTTGCCGTCGAGCAGTCGATTGAGATCGTTCGCCGCCGCATTGATGAAACGGGCACGCGGGAGCCGACAATCCAGCGTCAGGGAACGGATCGTATCCTCGTCCAGCTTCCAGGCGTGGAGGATCCGGAACGCATCAAGAAGCTTCTTGGCAAGACCGCCAAAATGAATTTTCACCTTGTTGATCTGACAACGACAGTAGAGGAAGCGCGTGCCGGGCGCATTCCGCCGGGTTCCATGCTGTTGCCCTCCGATGATGTCGGTGCCGATGGTCGGCCCACCCCCTACGTTATCCGCAAGCGCGTGATGCTTGCGGGCGATACGCTGGTGGATGCGCAGCCAACCTTCGAAGATGCCCAGCCGGTTGTTTTCTTTAAATTTGATTCGCTGGGGGCTAGAAAATTCGGAGAAATCACAAAGAACAATATCGGCAAACCCTTTGCGATTGTCCTGGACGGCAAGGTGATCAGCGCACCGGTGATCCGTTCGGCGATTTTGGGGGGAAGCGGCATCATCAGCGGCAGCTTCACCGTGCAGCAAGTGCAGGATCTGGCGCTACTGCTGCGTGCCGGTGCGCTTCCAGCCCCTCTGACAATTCTTGAGGAACGGACCGTTGGGCCCGGGCTTGGGGCCGATTCCATTCGCGCAGGCAAGATTGCCTGCATCCTCGGCCTTGTGCTTGTCCTTATCTTTATGGTGGGGATTTACGGGCGCTTCGGTTTAATGGCAGATGCGGCCCTTGTGGTAAACGTCATGCTGCTTGCAGCGGCGCTGTCGCTCTTGCAGGCGACGCTTACCCTTCCCGGAATTGCGGGCATCGTGCTTACCATCGGGATGGCGGTGGACGCCAATGTGCTTATTTTCGAGCGGATTCGCGAAGAAGCCCGCGCCGGGCGTACGCCAATCTCGGCGATTGATTCCGGCTACCGGCGGGCGCTGACGACGATTATCGACTCGAATTTAACGACGTTTATTGCAGCGGTGCTTCTTTTTCTGTTTGGGTCCGGGCCTGTGAAAGGTTTTGCGGTCACCCTTTCCATCGGTCTTCTGACGTCAATGTTTACGGCAATGATGGTGACGCGGTTGATCATGGTGACCTGGCTTCGGCGCACCAAGCCAACAAAATTGCCAATATAGGGATGGGTATGTTTCGTCTTCTCCCCGATAAACCGAATTTCGAATTTCTTCGCTGGCGCCTGATTTTCTTTGCGCTGTCGGCGGTGCTGATGTTGGCCTCAATCACGGTCTATTTTGCCAAGGGGCTGAATTACGGAATCGATTTTGAAGGTGGCGTCCTTGTTGAAGTGCGCACACCAACACCTGCGGACCTTGGCAGCATGCGGGCGACGCTTGGTGATTTGGGGCTGGGCGAGGTTACGTTGCAGGAGTTTGGTACGCCGACGGATGTGCTTATTCGTGTGCAGAAGCAGGAGGGGGGCGAAGCGGCCCAACAGCGCGCCGTTGAAGCTGTGCGCAATGCCCTTGGCAAGGACGTTGAATACCGGCGTGTCGAATTTGTAGGCCCGAAAGTTGGCAGCGAGCTTATTCGTGCCGGGGTTACGGCCGTTCTTCTGGCGATCGTTGCGATGCTGATTTACATCTGGTTTCGCTTCGAGTGGCAATTCGGCATCGGTGCTGTTCTTGCGCTGAGCCATGATGTCCTGGCGACGATCGGGGTTTTTGCCTTCTTTCAGTTCGAATTTAACCTGTCGACGGTTGCTGCCATTCTTACGATTGCCGGTTATTCCATTAACGATACCGTCGTCGTTTACGATCGTGTCCGCGAGAATTTTCGAAAATACAAACGAATGCCTCTGGACCAGCTTTTCAACCGCAGTATTAATGAAACGCTTTCGCGCACGGTCAGGACCAGCGCGACGACGTTGCTGGCGCTGTTCGCATTGTATTTCTTCGGCGGTGAGGTGATTTCCGGGTTCAGCTTCGCCATGATTTTCGGCATCGTTGTCGGGACCTATTCATCCATTTGCATCGCGGTGCCGCTGCTTCTTTACATGAGCCTTGGCCGGGATGCTGGCATGGGCGGCAGAGAAACGGCTGAGGAGACGCCGTAAGGAGCCGACCTGGTGGATATTACGCCCCTGGTTCCTGGAAGCCTGAAGGTTGTTCAAGGCTATGGCGATTGCCGCTTTCGCATAAGTGGCAAGGTGCATGAAGGCAGCGTGCTGATCTTTCCCGAATTTGTGGTGAGCTGGGACGTGGTGGATGTTTCCACGACGGCCCTTATGGCATTGGTGCCGTTGGTTGCAGAGACAGAAATCGAGTTGCTGTTGCTTGGCACCGGCAAGACGGCCTTTTTCTTGGAAAAGACGTTGCGGCAGGCTTTCCGAGAACATGGCATCGCCCTTGAGGGGATGGACACCGGCGCGGCGTGCCGGACCTACAACGTGTTGGCCACAGAGGGACGGCGCGTTGCTGCGGCGCTGATCGCCGTCGACTAAAAAGCCAGACAAAAAAAACGGGGCGCCGAAGCGCCCCGTTTGTATTCCCTGAAAAATAATCGCCTTAATAGAGATTCTGCGCCGCGACCATGGCGTAGAGCATTGGGATCGAAAGTGCGGTGTTGATCCGCGATGTCAGCATGGCGATTCGCGCCGAGGCTGCTTTCTCCTCGTCGCTTGCCGGCACGATGCCAATGGCCCGTTTCTGGTTTGGCCAGATGATGAACCAGACGTTGAAGGCCATGATCAGGCCCAGCCACATGCCGATGCCGATGGCGGTCTGCTGGACATTGCCGCTTTCCATGAGACCAAGCGTCATCGCGTCGTGGAGGTAGCCGCTACGCCCTGCCAGCATAAGTCCGAAGACAATGGTGGCCAGCGCGGACCAGCGAAACCAGAAAAGCGCTTTCGGTGCGATATGTTTTCCGATCGCGGGTTTCAATTCTGCCGGCAAACCCTTTGCAACGGGGATTTGGACAAAGTTGAAATACCACAGAAGACCGATCCACATAAAAGCGCTCAGTACGTGAAGATAGCGGACGAAGAAATCCACCCAAGAAGCGTTGAAATATTCCATTTCCATCCTCTACGTGCTGGCTAGAGATTGTTGAGTGCGATGACCATCAGAACTGTTAGCACGACCCCTAGAAGGACCGTTCCGGTAAGTGATTCGAGAATCTTCATGTTTACATTCCCTCTCGACAAAAATCTGCCAGTCTTTGCAAATTAGAATTGTTCGAACTATAGCTCGTCGGGCCGGTGGCGAAAAGAAATTGTTGCCGACCTTGTTTTTCGCCTTATTCCTCGACGATTACCGTGATGACCTTTGAAACGATCGGCGGATCATGGGGGGTGTGGTTGTGATCGCCAAGCAGAAGTTGCAGGCGATGGACTCCTGGGGAGAGCGTGATCGCCGTTTCCGTTTGCCCACCACCGAAATGCCGGTGTTGCTCGTCCTTTGGAATGGACTGGTCAAGGGGCGGCAGGCCGGTGTCGATCAGAAGGTGGTGATGCCCGCTTTGGGTTTGCTCGATTCCGGCGGGAACGATTTGCACGCCTCGCGCTCCAAAGGTTATCTTGAACGTGCCTTTCACGGTGGTCCCGTCCGTCGGTGCGATAAAGAAGACCTCGCCAACGGATTCCTTTTGTGTTGGCATGGACATGACAACGATGGCGACGACCGCAGCAATCGCAGCAAGTATGATCAGGTTTCGCTGCATGGCGAATATCTCCGTCTGGATGATTTGATCGTTTTTCAGTGGATGCTGGTTAGCCTAGAAAACTCATCACCTGCTGGCAAATGGTAAAAGATAAAACCCTCTCCTATTGCGCGGTCCGGCTTCGCCAATTTGATCGCGACCGTTATCTTACCGCGCTTTTTGCACCACGAGAACGGCGCGACGCTCTCTTTGTTCTCTACGCCTTCAATCTTGAAATTGCGCGCATCGCGGAAGCGACGACGGAACCCTTGATCGGCGAAATGCGGCTGCAATGGTGGCGGGACGTCATCGCTGACGCCTATGGGGGGAAGGTTCGACATGGGGATGTTGTTGCCAAAAGCCTGGGAGAGGTGATTGCCGCCTATGGCTTGACGCGACGCCATTTCGACCGATTGCTGGAGGCGCGCGCCCTTGATGTGGAACGTCGTCCGCCAGCCTCTCTTGAAGAATTGAAGGTCTACGCAGAGGCAACGTCGGGTGGCCTGCAACGCCTTGCGCTTGAAATCCTAGGCGTTGGCGAACACTCAGGCGCCGCCCGGGCGGCATCGGCGATTGGCATTGCCTGGGCGTTGACTGGCCTGCTTCGTGCCGTGCCCTTTCATGGCCGCGCCGGGCGGCTTTACCTGCCTGGCGATCTGATCGCCGCCACCGGCATTGCACCCGACGCCCTTCCTCTGGGCCAATCGACCCCGGCGATGACGGCTGTTGCCAAAAGCCTTGCCGAGGCGGCACGTTCGGCGTTGCACCAGGCCAGGCAAAGGAAACGTGACATGCCGGGTGACGCGCTTCCGGCCTTGATGCTGGGGGCATTGGCCGACCGTTACCTGGCCAGGATTGCAAAGGCGGGTTATGACCTTTTCGATCCCCGGGTGGCCGCGCCGCCGCCATTTCGCGAGGTGGGGCTTTGGCTGCGCGCGCGGAAAGGAAATTATTGAACCCCTATTTGGTAGCGGGATGCGATGCGGCAAGCCAGCTGTCCAAATCGTTGAGCGCACGCTGGGACAGCGCGCTTCTGCGCTCTTTCTTTGGCATTTTTTCTTCAAGGGGTGGAAAAAGTCCGAAATTGATGTTCATCGGTTGGAAGGTCGCCGCTTCGGCACCGCCGGTAATGTGGTCAAGCAGCGCGCCCAGGGCCGTCGTCGGCGGTGGCGGCGGCGTTGACGTTGCCCCTTTCGCAGCCATGGCGGCAAAACGACCGGCGAGAAGGCCGATGGCGGCGCTTTCCACATAGCCTTCGACGCCTGTGATTTGTCCGGCAAAGCGTAAATGGGGTGCCTTTTTCAGCCGCAGGCTTTTATCCAGCAGCTTTGGACTGTTCAGGAAGGTGTTCCGGTGAAGCCCGCCAAGGCGTGCAAACTCGGCCTTTTCCAGGCCCGGGATTCTGCGAAAGATATCGACCTGCTCGCCATATTTGAGCTTCGTCTGGAAGCCGACAAGGTTGTAGAGAGTGCCAAGGGCGTTGTCCTGGCGCAATTGCACGACCGCATAGGGCTTTTCGTCGCAATGGGGATTTGTGAGGCCGACCGGCTTCATGGGGCCAAAGCGAAGGGTTTCAGGCCCACGGGCGGCCATGACTTCGATGGGCAGGCAGCCTTCGAAATAGGGAGTGGTCTTTTCCCACTCGCGAAATTCGGTCTTTTCCGCAGCCAGCAAGGCCGCGATAAAGGCCTCATAGCCGGCCCGGTCGAGGGGGCAGTTGATGTAATCGGCGCCCTCTCCTTTGTCGTAGCGCGATTGAAACCAGGCTTTTTCGAAGTCGATTGTCTCGCGGGTAACGATGGGGGCGATGGCATCGAAGAAGGCGAGGGCTTCCTCGCCGGTCAGCGCGGCTATCGCTTTCGCAAGGGGGGCTGATGTTAGTGGGCCCGTGGCGATGATGACGGATTCCCACGCTGCGGGCGGCAATTCGGTGATTTCATCCCGGCAAAGGGTGATCTGCGGTGTTTCTGCGATGGCTGCCGTGACGGCCTTGGCAAAGCCTTCGCGGTCAACGGCCAAGGCCGATCCGGCGGGTACGCGGTTGCGGTCGGCGGCATCAAGGATTAACGAGCCGGCACGCCGCATTTCCTCGTGGAGGAGGCCAACGGCATTGGCGCTGGCGTCGTCCGAACGAAAAGAGTTCGAACAGACAAGCTCGGCAAGATCCGAAGATTGATGAACGTCCGTTGTCTGCTTGGGCCGCATTTCGTGAAGCTGGACGGAGACGCCGGCACGCGCCAATTGCCAGGCGGCCTCGGCTCCGGCAAGGCCGCCGCCGATGACGTGGACTTCCTTCATGGGTAAATTTCCTTCCTGTGCGGCGGTTTTATGCGCGCTTGCGTTTGCGCGGTGGTACCAGGCGTTTGGCAAGACAAGGCTTCAGATATTGCCCGGTGTAGCTTTCCGGCACGTCACTGATGGCTTCCGGCGTGCCTTCGGCGACGACCCGGCCGCCACCGGAACCGCCCTCCGGCCCCAGATCGACGATCCAGTCCGCCGTCTTGATGACCTCCAGATTATGTTCGATTACAATCACCGTGTTGCCGGAATCCACAAGGGTGTGAAGGACCTCAAGCAGCTTGCGCACGTCTTCGAAATGCAGGCCTGTCGTCGGTTCGTCCAGGATATAAAGGGTGCGCCCCGTTGCCCGGCGGGCAAGTTCCTTGGCCAGCTTGACGCGCTGGGCTTCGCCGCCGGAAAGGGTGGTTGCCGACTGCCCAAGATGCACATAGCCAAGGCCGACGCGCTGCAAGGTTTCCATCTTGCCGCGTATGGCGGGAACGGCCTTGAAGAAGGCGGCAGCCTCATCGATCGTTAAATTAAGAACGTCTGCTATCGATTTGTTTCTAAATTTTATTTCTAGTGTTTCACGGTTGTAACGCTGACCCTTGCAGGTGTCGCACCGGACGTAGACATCGGGCAGAAAATGCATCTCGATGCGCAACACCCCGTCGCCCTGGCAGGCTTCGCAGCGACCGCCCTTTACATTGAAGGAAAAGCGGCCCGGCCGGTAACCACGGGTGGCGGCTTCGGGCAGATTTGCAAACCATTCCCGAATGGGGCCGAAGGCACCGGTATAGGTCGCAGGATTCGACCTGGGCGTACGACCGATTGGCGATTGGTCGATATCGATGATTTTGTCGAGAAATTCCATCCCCTCGATGCGTTCGTGTTCACCGGGGTGTTCGCGGGCACCGTTTAGGCGGCGTGCGATGGCCTTGTAGAGGGTTTCGATCAAAAGCGTGGATTTTCCGCCGCCGGAGACCCCGGTGACGCAGATAAACGTGCCGAGGGGAAAGTGGGCGGTAACCTTTTTCAAATTATTGGCCGTGGCACCGATGACGGTCAGGGTCTGGCCCGGCCTGCCTTGGCGCCGGTGATCGGGCACGGAAACATGACGGCGACCGCTTATATATTGGGCGGTCAGGCTGGTTGGGTGTGCAAACACCTCTTCCGGTGGTCCGGCAACGACGACCTGGCCACCGTGCACGCCGGCGCCTGGCCCCATATCCACCAGATAATCCGCGCTTCGGATAGCGTCTTCGTCATGTTCGACGACGATCACCGTATTGCCGATGTCACGCAGCCTCACAAGGGTTTCAAGCAGGCGGGCGTTGTCGCGCTGATGCAACCCGATGGACGGCTCATCCAGGACGTAAAGGACGCCAGTCAGGCCCGAGCCGATTTGCGAGGCCAGCCGGATGCGTTGGCTTTCGCCGCCGGAAAGCGTGGCTGAGGCGCGGGAAAGCGTTAGATATTCGAGTCCGACATTCACGAGAAAGCCAAGGCGTTCGCGAATTTCCTTCAGGATACGGGCGGCGATGGTCCGTTTTTGCGCAGATAGTTTGCCCTCAACGGCATCAAACCAATGCTTGGCTTTTTGGATCGACATGGTCGCCACTTCACCGATATGCAGGCCGTCGATCTTGATGGCCAGCGCCTCGGGCTTTAGGCGATAGCCTTCGCAAGCCTCGCAGGGCCTGGCGCTTTGATAGCGGGCGAGTTCTTCCCGAAGCCAGGAATCGTCCGTTTCGCGATGGCGGCGTTCCGTGTTCGGGAGGATGCCCTCGAAGGGTTTTCGCGTCGTGTAGGTCTCGAAGCCATCGTCATAGTTGATTGTGACCGCTTCTTCGCCACTGCCGTAAAGCAGGATGTTTTTCGTTCGCTCCGGCAGTTCTTCAAAAGGCGTTTCCATGCTGAAGCGGTACTTTTTAGCGAGGCTTTCAAGGGTCTGGCGGTAATATTGGGAAGATGCGTTTGCCCATGGCGCGATGGCACCGCCGCGCAGGCTTTTCATTTCGTCCGGGACGATAAGCAGGGCATCGAAATAGAGGCTGTCGCCAAGACCGTCGCAGGCCGGGCAGGCCCCAAACGGGTTGTTGAAGGAAAAAAGCCTGGGCTCGATTTCTTCAATCGTGAAGCCAGAGACCGGGCAGGCGAATTTTGCCGAGAAAATCGTCGTCTTGCCGGATTTCTGCTCTTCGACAAGAAGCAGCCCGTCGGAAAGCTCAAGGGCTGTCTCGATGCTGTCGGCGAGACGCGCCTCAAGGCCTTCGCGCAGGATCAGCCGGTCAACGACAACAGAAATGGTGTGCTTTCGCTTTTTGTCGAGGCTGGGCACGTCGTCGATTTCGTAGAATTCACCATCGATTTTCAGCCGCTGAAACCCGCGCTTTTGTAGCTCGGCGATCTCTTTACGGTATTCACCCTTGCGCCCGCGCACGATTGGGGCCAACAGGTAGATCCGCGTTTTTTCTGGAATTTTGAGGGTCAGATCAACCATCTGCGAGACCGTCTGGCTTTCGATGGGAAGGCCAGTTGCGGGCGAAACCGGTACGCCTGTGCGGGCATAGAGCAGACGAAGGTAATCGTAAATTTCGGTAACCGTGCCAACGGTGGAGCGGGGGTTGCGTGAGGTTGCTTTCTGTTCGATGGAAATCGCCGGCGAAAGGCCTTCGATGGTATCGACATCGGGTTTCTGCATGAGATCAAGGAACTGGCGCGCATAGGCCGAAAGGCTCTCGACATAACGCCGCTGCCCCTCGGCATAGATCGTATCGAAGGCAAGCGAGGACTTCCCGGACCCGGAAAGGCCCGTGATGACAATCAGGCGATCGCGGGGAAGATCGACATCGACATTCTTCAGATTGTGTTCCCGCGCGCCACGGACGATGATTTTCGACACCATGATGGCAGACTCAAAAGCTCACTGGTAAAAGCAGATTTTCCACGGAATATAAGGCGTTTGTGGCGTCCTTACGACCCCTGAAACCGATCCGGAGGAGGAAAAGTTTAACGACCGTTGCGGCCCGCGCAAGAAGTCCGTATTTTCCCCCATAAGACGGGATGTGACCGTCGCAATCGAGGGAGGATGAAGCATGGCAGGCAGCGTCAACAAGGTAATTCTTATCGGCAATCTGGGCCGCGACCCCGAAGTCCGTAACACCCAGGATGGCACGGTCATCGTTCATCTTTCTGTTGCCACGTCCGATAGTTGGAAGGACAAGGCGACCGGCGAGCGGCGCGAGCGCACGGAATGGCATCGCGTCGTCATTTTTAATGAACATCTTGGCAGTATCGCCCAGAAATACCTGCGCAAAGGCTCGAAGGTCTATCTGGAAGGGGGCCTGCAAACCCGGAAATGGACCGGCAAGGACGGCAATGAGCGCTATACGACGGAAATCGTGTTGCCGCGCTTTCGGGGGGAACTGACGATGCTGGATGGTCGCAGCAGCAGCGGCGGCGGCGAGGGCAGTGGCGGCGGTGACTTCGGCGAACGTCCGGCCAGTCCGGCCGCATCTGGCAGCTCCGGCGGTGGGGATTTCGACGACGAAATTCCTTTCTAGAAAAAGAATTTCAACGGTTTTTTGTGCCCGCCTCCGGTAGACCCGAAGGTGGAAAATCTGCTATAAATCCCCCTTCGGACTCCGGCGGTGGATGCCGCAAATGTCTTCCAGCAACCAATTGAAAGATCTGTATTTTTCGTGACCTCTTCCGAACAGGATTCTTCTGATATTTCGACCATCTCCATCGAAGAGGAGATGAAGCGTTCCTATCTTGATTACGCGATGAGCGTCATCGTTTCCCGTGCCATTCCAGACGTGCGCGACGGCTTGAAGCCGGTTCACCGGCGGATCCTCTATGCGATGAAGGAAGCCGGCTGCGACTGGAACCGCCCTTACCGAAAATCGGCGCGTGTCGTCGGCGACGTGATGGGCAAATACCACCCCCATGGGGATGCGGCGATTTACGCCGCCATGGCGCGGATGGCCCAGCCTTTTTCGATGCGGCTGATGTTGCTCGACGGGCAGGGGAACTTTGGATCGATGGACGGCGACATGCCGGCGGCGATGCGTTACACGGAAATTCGCCTTGCCCCGTCTGCCCATACGATGTTGGAAGACATCGACAAGGACACGGTCGATTTCCAGCCGAGCTACGATGATTCCTCCACCGAGCCGATGGTGCTTCCGGCCTGTTTTCCAAATTTGCTGGTAAACGGCGCGGGTGGCATTGCCGTGGGGATGGCGACGAATATCCCGCCCCACAATCTGGGCGAAATCATAGACGCGGCCTGCGCGCTGATCGATGACCCTGACCTTTCGATCGAAGCGTTGATGGAAATTGTGCCGGCACCGGATTTCCCCACCGGCGGCATCATTATGGGCAAGAGCGGTGTGCACTCGGCCTATCACACGGGCCGGGGGTCCATCCTTATTCGCGGTCGCACCGCAATTGAGGAAATTCGAAAGGGGCGCGAAGCGATCATCATCACCGAAATCCCCTATCAGGTGAACAAGGCGCGCATGGTCGAGCGCATTGCCGAGATGGTGCGTGACAAGAAAATTGAAGGTATTTCGGACCTTCGCGACGAATCGGATCGTCATGGCGTTCGCGTTGTTATCGAATTGCGAAGGGACGCCCAGGGCGAAGTCGTGTTAAACCAGCTTTTCCGATACACGCCGTTGCAGACGACATTTGGCGTGAACATGCTGGCGCTAAATGAAAACCGGCCGGAACTGATGAGCATCAAGAAGGTGCTCGAAGCCTTCCTTCGCTTCCGCGAGGAAATCATTACCCGGCGTACGATCTTTGCGCTCGGTAAAGCGCGCGAACGCGCCCATCTTCTGGTTGGTCTGGCGATTGCGGTGGCCAATCTGGACCCCATTATCGCACTCATCCGTAAGGCGAAAGATCCGACCGAGGCGCGCGAGCAATTGATGAAAACGGCCTGGAAGGTCGAAGGCGTCGAGACGATCATCGCGCTGATCGATGAGCCGGACCGCAAGGTAAAAGACGGCAAATACGAACTTTCAAATGCCCAGGCGAAGGCCATTCTTGAACTTCGGTTGCAACGCCTGACGGCCCTTGAACGGGGCAAGGTTGCGGAAGAACTCAAAGGCCTTGTCGCGCAGATTTCCGAATATCTCGACGTGCTGTGCTCACGCGAAAAACTTTTGAAAATTCTGTATGACGAATTGCAGGACATCAAAGAGCGCTTCGCCGATCCCAGGCGCACGACGCTTGAGGATAGTGAGTTTGAACGCGACATCGAAGACCTGATCCCGCGCGAAGAGATGGTTGTGACCGTTAGCCACAATGGCTATGTGAAGCGCGTTCCTCTAAGCACCTATCGGGCACAGCGCCGTGGCGGCAAAGGCCGCGCCGGCATGTCGACCCGGGACGAGGATTTCGTCAGCCAGGTTTTCGTCGTCAACACACACACCTCTGTCCTTTTCTTTTCGTCGATCGGCAAAGTCTACAAGCTAAAAGTGTACAAGCTGCCCCTTGGCAGCCCACAGGCACTTGGCAAGGCGATGGTGAATTTGCTACCGCTGGCAGCGGGGGAGACAATCTCGACGCTTATGCCACTGCCCGACGACGAAGCCGGTATTGAGCGCCTGACGGTAATGTTCGCGACGGCCAGCGGCAATGTTCGCCGCAACCGGCTTTCCGATTTTGTTCGCGTCATGGTGAACGGCAAGATCGCAATGAAACTTGATGCGGGCGATCAATTGATCGGTGTGCGCATCTGCCAGGAGGACGAGGACGTGCTTCTGTCCGTCCATTCTGGCAAATGCATCCGTTTTCCCGYTACGGGCGTCCGCATTTTCAGCGGTCGCGACTCGTCCGGGGTTCGAGGCATTCGCCTTGGCAAGGACGATCGGGTGATCGACATGTCAATTCTTCGTCATGCGACCGTGGTAACCTCGGTACGCGACGAATATCTGCGCGTGGCATCCTTTCGTCGCCGCCTGTCTGGTGAGGCAGTGGATGGCGGCGGTAAAGCGTCCGAACCTTCAGATCCCGAAGTTTTTGCGAAGATGATGGAGGAAGAGGAGTTTCTTCTTTGCGTTACGGAAAATGGTTATGGCAAGCGAAGCTCGACCTATGAGTACCGGATCACGTCGCGCGGCGGCATGGGCATCGTCGGCATTGATACGTCGATGCGCAATGGCCCGGTCGTTGCCAGC
The DNA here is from genome assembly GCA_002746255.1 of Rhodospirillaceae bacterium. Lineage (NCBI taxonomy): Bacteria > Pseudomonadati > Pseudomonadota > Alphaproteobacteria > Rhodospirillales > Rhodospirillaceae > Rhodospirillaceae bacterium. Next base: position 73,340 of record NVWO01000007.1, read on the forward strand.
TTTCCTGTAAGGGATCGGGATGAAATCCTGCTTGTGACAGACAAGGGCAAGCTGATCCGTTGCCCGGTGCACGATATTCGCATCGCGGGTCGCTCTACCCAGGGCGTGACCCTTTTCAAGATGGGGAAGGGAGAACATGTCGTCTCCGTCACCCGCCTTGACGAACAGACGGTTGAAAACGAAACCGGCGAGGGGTCCGAAACGGACGCTCTTGAAACAGATGCTGGCGAAACAGACACAGGCAAAGCACTGGAACCGGCGGACGTGGGGGGAAGCTGATGGGCCTGCATCGCATCGGTGTCTATCCAGGCACGTTTGATCCAATTACGAACGGCCACCTTGATATTATCGGCCGGGCGACCAAATTTCTTGACGAGGTTATCGTTGCCGTGGCCGAGAATGCCGGTAAGGATCCGATGTTTTCTCTGGCCGAGCGCGTGCAGATGGTCAAGGATGAGGCCGCTGTTCTTGATCCGGGCGGCAAGCGCGTGCGTGTCAAGCCTTTCAACAATTTGCTGATGGACTTTGCGATCGAAAACCAGGTCGCCATCATCCTGAGGGGATTGCGCGCCGTCTCTGATTTCGAATATGAATTTCAAATGGCAGGCATGAACGCCCGCATTCATCCACCAATTGAGACGGTCTTCCTGATGGCTTCGGAAAGCAATCAATTCATCTCGTCGCGCTTCGTGAAGGAAATCGGTCGTCTGGACGGCGATGTAAGCCAATTCGTTTCGCCCAGAGTTCTTAACTCTTTGAAGGTCTGTTTTGCGGATTTAAAAGCGAATGGAAATAAAGACACGCTTATTCAAACGTTCAAGGAAAACTGAAAGGCCTGAAAGGCTCATGAAATCATGGAAAATTTTTCTTTTAATCCCTTTTCTGTTTTTGACAATGTCCGAAGCTAACGCCACAAACCTTGAGGATACTCTCTATCTTGACCTCAAGGATGGCCGGGTCGTGATTGCGTTGCGTCCAGACTTGGCCCCCAATCATGTGGCTCGGATCAAAGAGCTTGCCCGCGAAGGCTTTTACGACGGGCTTAATTTTCACCGGGTGATCGACGGCTTTATGGCTCAGACCGGGGATCCTCGCGGCAACGGCACCGGCGGTTCGGGCACGAATCTGAAAGCGGAATTTTCAAACGAACCCCATGTAAAGGGAACGCTTTCCATGGCCCGGGCCCAAGATCCGGACAGCGCCGACAGCCAGTTCTTTATCATGTTTGCGCCGGCACCGTTTCTGGACAACCAATACACCGTCTGGGGCCAGGTGACATCGGGTATAGAATTCGTGGATAACATCAAAAAAGGCGACCAGCAGGCGAACGGCACCGTGGCGGATCCTGATAAAATCATTCACCTTCGGGTTGCGGCGGACGTTGAAGCTGGAAAATAACTGGAAATCCCTACACCTTTCAGAGTAGGGGTGGGGCTTCTTCATGTGGGCCCGTAGCTCAGTTGGTAGAGCATCTGACTTTTAATCAGAGGGTCACAGGTTCAAATCCTGTCGGGCTCACCACTTTAAACCCAGAGGCGAAAAAAGATCATGTCCTCATTCGATATTGTTTCCCGGACCGACCTTGCCGAAGTCGATAACGCCATTCAGGGTGCCATGCGCGAAATTGGGACGCGGTATGACTTCAAGGGCAGCGATTGTTTGATCGAACGTGCCGAGGACGTGCTCACCCTCAAGGCCGATGACGATTTCAAGCTAAAGCAGGTTCAGGAGTTGCTGCGCGGCTATCTTGCCCGGCGCAAGGTCGATGGCGGTGCCTTTGATTTTGGAACCCCGGAGAAAGCCACCGGCCAGTCCCTGCGTCAGAAGGTGACCATCAAGCAGGGGATCGAACGCGAACTCGCCCAAAAAATCGTCAAAGAGATCAAGGGGGCGAAGCTGAAAGTTCAGGCCGCCATTCAGGGCGATGAGCTGCGCATCTCAGGCAAGAAACGGGACGACCTGCAAGCCGTCATTGAGTTGGTCAAGGAGATGAAGCTCTCCCATCCCCTGCAATATGTGAATTTCCGGGATTAGGGCCGTCCCTCGACGCCGGCTACTTCCGGCTTCATTCCAGCTCTTCCTGGCGATCCCGGACGAACCCTTCTATGTCCTCTACGGATCTGTTCCGGGGTGATGCCGTGGGGGACATGCTCAAGCCCTCTCCATCGGCCCGATGAGGTATATCGAGGCGGAATGATCCATCAGATATTGGGCGTTTTCCTCTTCTTTTCCTGCCTTCTCGCCGCTTTGCGTATCGTCGTCGAGAACCACGGGAAAAAACTTTCTGTAGCGAACGTGGTAGATTTTGGCTGCCGTCGCAACCTGTTCTAGGCTGCCGGTGAGGCCGATCAGGCGCGGATGGAAATTGCGTACATACTTCGCCAACATTTCAACCGTGTCGCGTTCGGGATCGATGGTGATGAAGATCGCCTGCCCGTTCTCGCTGGCCTGCCCAAGCCATCGAGGGCCTGGCTCATGATCTGAAGGTCTGTCGGGCAGACGTCCGGGCAGTGCGTATAGCCGAAGAAAACGAGCAGGAACCGGCCAAGAAAATCCTGATCGGTAACGGGTTGCCCGTTGTGATTGATGAGTGAAAACGGCCCGCGATTGGTGGCTTGCGAAGCCGGGTCGCTTTGAACCTGCTCCTGGCCTCCGGCGCGCGCAGAAGGAAGCGTTCCCAACGAGAACGCCATAAGGGCGACGCCCATAAGGAGGACTCTGACAGGGGTGAGGGTTGCGCCATTCTTAGACATGGTAGGCCACCCTATCGGTGCTTCTCTTACTCGGGTGCCTGCCTTTGGCCGGGTCCGCCTATCGGGACCGTCACGGTCACATTTCCTCCTGTCTCGAAATGCAACGTTAACGGAAAGCTTAGGCCTTTCTTCAATGGCTCGGATAGCTGCATCAACATGATGTGCATGCCACCCGGCGCCAGAACCGTCGTGCTTCCCGGTTTTACTATGAGGTTATCGACAGGCCGCATTTTCATCATGTCTGCGTCGGCAATGGTCTTGTGAAGATGCGCTTTGGCAGCAACCGGGGTGTCGATCGCCACCAGGCGGTCCTTGTTCTCACCCGAATTTATGATTTTCAAGTAGATGGCACCGGTTTTCGAGGTTCCAATCGTGGCTCGTGCCCAGGGGGCTTCGATCCGGATCGTGCCCGGGTTGCCGGTATCGCCGGCGCTGGCAGTTGCGCCTGCAAGAAGCAGGGCTACGACCCCGGTGGCTCGAAGAAAGGGGAGAAAGAAGCGCATGGTCTAAAACCTATGAATCTCAGATATTCTCGTTCAGCCTTGTGAGGTTCTGCTTCACGCGCCCTCGACGCCGACGCGGCTGCCGGCGTCTTGCATTTGATCGCGGCTGAAAGCTGGCATCGCGACGATGTGCCCAAATCTGTTCATCCGGTACCAGATCGAAAAGGCCAACATGGCTTGCGCATCAGGCACATCGATGACGCCAACAAAATCATATTGGCCCTGGACGTAATTGGAATAGAGCATCTTGATGCCGAGATTCTGGAACTGCTCGTACACATCTTTTGTACGGGTCAATTGCTTGTCGACCCAGTCGGGATCGTGTTTTCCCATCATGACGTAAACTTGGCGAGGCTTCTCGCCGGACGGTGGGTGCCAGCCCTGTGCCACTTCATAGGTTTCTTCTGCCTGGATGCCTGCGATCTTGCCGATTGCCTGGAATTCCGGGCGCTGGAAAACGGACATCGTTGTGCAATCGCCAAAGCCTTCTTTTTTGTACCAGATCGAAAAGGCCATCATTGTTTCGGCGTCCGGCGCATCGACAACGTCAACGAAATCGTAGATTCCCTGGGTGTAGTTCGAGGATTTTATTTCGATATCAAGTTTTTCTAGTTGTGCAGCGATCCGGTCCGAGCGTTCCGGCTGGCGCGCGATCCAATTCGAAAAATGGGTTCCCATCATGATGTAGCGTGGCATCGCTTTGCTTTCTTGAACCGGTGGTTTTGCGTTTCGGCGATTATTTCCCGGGATATTCCTGATCGCGTGTACCGGAATGGGGGGTCAGAAAGTCCCGAACCTTGTCGTCCGTTTTTTCTTTGTGCTTGGAGGTGCAGGGCACCGACTTTCCAATATCCATATCAAAGCAAAGCGGCACCGCTTCGGTGGCCTTTTCCTTTGCCTCATCTGGGGTGTGGGATCCAGCCAGGGCGGCGTCAGCCATCCCGATGGAAAGGAAAAACGCAAGGGCGACGGCCAAGGGCAGCCGCTTTTTCAAGAAATCGCTATGCATGTCATTAACCCCGTTCCGTATGAGCCATTGCTGGCAAGGATAGCGGATGTGTCTGTCCACTTGAAGGGGGTTCTTGGCAGGGCATCCGAGGCCGCAGGCGGGTGCCGAGGTGTTTTTATTCTCCCACCGGGTGCCATTCCCAGGGGCGCACGAAGTGCCCTTTCCAAAGGCCACGGGCTTTCTTTCGCGCGCGCGCCTCAATGGTGGCGTAATCGGAAGGCGTCTTTGGATTGGCAAGCGCCCAGCCGGTATGCACCATATTCGCACCGACATCGAAGCCGCCCGCATAACAGATGGCAAGCCTTTCCATGCGGTCAGCGTTCGCGTGACGGGTGTCCACCCGTTCCTGACAGACAACTCTGGCACCTGCGATTAAATCCATCATCGCGGTTTTTGCGATCGCTCCGCAGGGGATTGTCTTGTTCGGCCACTCGCAGCTTTGCCGTAGATCGGGGGCGGCAATCCCGTAAAGGCGGATGCGTGTTCCATTTAGTGTCAGGCGATTGCCGTCGATGACGTGGACGGCGTCGGGTTCCGCTGCCAGGGGGGGTGCCGCTAAGGCGGGCCCTACCAGGGCAGGCAGGACAAGCACGCGCAACAGGATTGGTAGAAAATGTTTCAAAAGCGGTACGCTTCCTTTCAGGTGGTCGCAAGCAAAGCTCAGGCCGTGAACACGGATCAATTGTCGCCGCTGGTTTTCGCTTTCCACGTTTTGATTAAGTCCTGGGCCCGCTTTAATTCTTTCGGTTTGAGCTGCTGGCTGAGGATATCCCGGGCGGATAGCGCCTGATCGCGCCCTTCGCTTTTTGGAAAAGTCTCGCCGGCAATGGCCATCCATTTATAGGCCTCGACAAGGTTCCTGGGAACGCCATCGCCAAGCTGGTGCATGCGTCCTAAATTCAATTGCGCCGCCGGGTGGCCTTGTTCGGCGGCCAGCCGAAACCATTTTGCGGCCTTCGCAAGATCCTGCGGTGTGTCTTCTCCCTTCAGATAGATGAGAGCCAGGAGCCATTGGGAGCGAAGATCGCCCTGCTCTGCCGATGCCAGAAAGGAGGTTTCGATGTTTTCGCCTGCAAGTTTTACGGGGTCTGATTCGAAAATCTGTTTTGAAACAAACCCCATTTCGAAGAGGCCGAAAACGAGGACGGCGCCAAGGATAAGGATAAGACCGGTCAGTGCGGCCTTTTGCAGCCCGTTGTTGTCCATAAGCGTTCCTTCTTCCAATTTTTATGGATGGATAACTGCAAGCCCCCGTTGATCCGTATATGCTATCACAAAAAGGTCGATGGGAAGCGAGAGGGAAGAATGCAGATAGGCGGATCAATTGCCTTTGTCACAGGCGCAAATCAGGGAATTGGCAAAGCTTTTGTCGAGGCGCTTCTGGCGGCCGGCGCAAGAAAGATTTATTGCGCTGACCTGCATATAGCAGACTGGCTAAAGGCCAAGGCGGCGACCATGGCGGATCACGTCGTTCCTCTGGATCTCGACATTCGCAAGCCGGATCTTGTTGCCGCAGCGGCGGAAAATTGCGGTGACGTTAATCTTCTTATCAACAACGCCGCGATTACAAAACATGTCGGGCTTTTCCATCCCGATTCGGTGACCTATGCGCACGCCATTATGGAAACAAATTTTTTTGGCACGCTGAACATGTGTCGTGCCTTCGCGCCGCTCTTAAAAGCGTCCGGCGGCGGCATGATCGTGAACGTGCTTTCGATTGCGGCGCTTGTCCACGTTCCCAGGGTGGGGCTTTATAGCGCTTCAAAGGCAGCGGCACGTTCCTTGACCCAGGGGGTTCGGGCGGAGTTGGTCAGCCAGGGAACGAAGGTGATGGGCGTCTTTGTCGGGCCCGCCGATACGGCCATGTCCACCCATCGTCCGCAGCCAAAGGCGGCGCCCTCCGAAATCGCCGAAGCCGTGTTGGATGGCATTGTTCGCGAGGCCGAAGATCTCTACCCCGATAATTTTGCGAAAGACTTTGCGGCAAGCATGGCCGAAGATCCAAAAGCACTGGAGCGGCGATTCGCCGCTCAGCTTCCAGAGGCGTAATCAAAAATGCGTGCGGCGTGGTATGATAAAAACGGTCCGGCAGGAGAGGTTCTGAAACTTGGCGAATTGCCGTCGCCAACCCCTGGCCCTGGCGAGGTGCGGGTTCGCCTATATGCTTCCGGCATCAATCCGTTCGATGTCAAGACGCGCGGTGGCTTGCGTCAAAAAATCGCCTATCCAAAAATCATTCCCCATTGCGACGGTGCTGGCGTGATCGACGCGGTGGGCGAGGGCGTGCCAGCCACCCGCATGGGCGAGCGCGTCTGGGTCTTTGCCGCCCAGTGGCAGCGTGCCGGCGGCACGGCGGCCGAGCAGGTCGCACTCCCCCAGGCCCAGGCCATCCCCCTGCCGGAAAACACCTCTTTCCCCGAAGGCGCCTGCCTCGGCATTCCGGCCATGACCGCGCATTTTGGCGTTTTTTCGGACGGCCTCGTGACGGGGTTGGTGATCCTGGTAACGGGCGGCGCCGGCGGCGTTGGTCATTACGCCATTCAGTTTGCAAAATGGGGCGGCGCGAAAGTGATTGCGACGGTTAGCGGCGAGGAAAAGGCGCAACTGGCCAGGGAGTCTGGCGCGGATCATGTGATTAACTACCGGACGGAGAACGCGGCCGAGCGCGTCCGGGAACTTACGGATGGCGTCGGCGTTGATCGGATTGTCGAGGTGGATTTCGGCGGCAACCTTGACGTGGCGTGTAACATTCTTAAGAAAAATGGCGTCATCGCAGCGTATGCCTCGATGGGAGAGCCTGAGCCAAAACTGCCCTTCTACCCGTTGATGTTCAGCAATGCGAATTTGCGCCTTTTCGTTGTTTTTCAGATGCCCTATGCCGCTCGGGCAAAGGCGATTGCTGACATCAACCAATGTTGCGCGGAAGGCGCACTTACGCACCGCACAAAATGTCTGCCATTTGAGAAAATCGTTACGGCCCAGGAAGCGGTCGAGAAGGGCGGTGAACATTCCCGCCTCATTCTCGATGTTCCATAAAGAAAGAGACGTCGGAAGGCTCCTAACGGCCCAGTGCCGTTAATGCCGTTGGGTAAATCTTGCGCGCCCATATTTCATACATGCGCTCCGATGGATTTTTCTGGTCGCGGCTGAGAAGGGAAAGGTCAAAAGCCGCCCGGCGCGAGAGGCTGGTCACGTCAACGTAGCGTACGCCGGCATTGCTGCTTTCTGCCATGTTGATCGCGTTGAAAAGGTCGATTTTCTTTTTAACTGTTTCACGATTTTCAATTTTCTTTTTCTTGATAGCCGTCCAGTCCGGGACCGACAGGACGATGACGCGAGACGGGTCCTTGCCTGCGCGCGCCGTGGCTTTTCGCAACAGGCTGGCAAATTTTACCCGATAGCTTTCCTGATCCATTCCGGCGGCAATGTCGTTTGCCCCGGTTTGCACGAGCACAAGGTCATACGGACCCTGAAATTCCGGGCGGATGAGTTCTTCCGCAAGTTTCGTGATGCCCATGCCGACTTTGGCAAGGATGTGGGGAATTTCCACCAGATGGTTTTCTTCGCGAAAGATGCTTGCCACCTGCTGTGGCCAACGGTTTGGCTTGGAAATATTCATCGGCACCGTGGTCGCGTCCCCAAGAATGAGGAATTGGTAAAGCGGCGGCGTTTCTTCCGGTTTCATCGCGTCCAGCGTCGCACGGACCACCAGGAAGCCGATGCCGAGGACAGCCAGGACCGCGATGGAACGAAGGACGTTCTTTGACATGGAACGACAAGCCATTCAAATGAAGACAGGGCTTCACAGGAGATAGGGAACGCCTGGGGAGTTCAAGGAAAAAGTATGCGTGGGCGGGGTCGTCGCCGGGGCGAATTGTTATTCCGGGGTGGCGTCTGTAATCGAAACCGGCCTGTCAGCGGGTTGGCGCGTGAAGCAATTGACGTCACCCAGGGTTCGGTAGCAATAGGTATCGGTCTGGCTTTCCGTATAACAGAGCGGTTTGCCGTCGAGAACGCGGGTGGGGTCGCAGTTCTTATAAGTCGTGGTGTGCTGGCCGTTCGCATCGACCGTTTCGGTTGCGGTAACCCTTGGCTTAAAAACCTGTGAGCAACCGGCAAGCGCAAAGGCAAGCACTAGCGCCGTGAAGCGTTTTGCTGGCATGTTCGAGTCCCTGTCCCTTTGGAATCCTCTGCAATTTTGGCGGACAGGCATCAAAAAAGCGTTAATTTTTCCTATAAGCCTTGGTCTTTGGTTATGAATATGTGGGCAAGCAAGCAAACGGAAAGCGTTGGGCCAGCTGGCTCCGGCAAGGGTTGAGAAAAAAATGACGGATATTCCGACCAATGAAAATTCGGCGGCAACGCCTGGGGACGTCTCTAAAGGGGGCAAGGCATCGATGCGTGTCGGCGTGCTTGCCCGCCTGCGAAATTATTTTCTTGCCGGTCTTCTGGTAACCGCGCCGATTGGCCTGACAATGTACATTGTCTGGCTGGTGGTGGCCTTCGTGGACAATCGTGTCACGCCCCTGATTCCGGTGATGTACAGTCCGGAAACCTACCTTCCGATCAATATTCCGGGTCTCGGTCTGTTGATCGTCTTCGTTATCATTACCCTGATCGGCGCGTTGATGGCTGGGTTCCTGGGGCGTTTTATCCTGCGCATCGGGGAGCGGCTTCTTGCGCGAATGCCTGTAGTGCGAAGTATCTACAGCGCCCTGAAGCAGATTTTTGAGGCGGTTCTGACCCGTAGCTCCAGCGCGTTCAGCAAGGTTGTTTTGATTGAATATCCCAGGCGCGGCATTTGGGTGATTGGGTTTATCACCGGTAGCACGGAAGGCGAAATCCAGAATCTGGCAAAGGAGAGCCTGATTAACGTCTTTTTGCCGACAACGCCGAACCCGACGTCTGGTTTTCTTTTGTTCGTGCCGTCAGAAGACGTTTATGCGCTTTCGATGACCGTGGAGGAAGGAATCAAGATGGTGGTTTCCGGCGGCATTGTTACGCCACCGGATCACCGTTCCAAGGAAGCGCAGGCGAAGCCGCTTCTTTCCAGCCACGCCACGGAACCTGACGCAAAAGCCTAGCCGGACCGTAAATATTTAACGGCGCCGTCGCGTTCAAAAAGATAGAGCAGAACGCGCAGGGCTTGGCCTCGGGGCGTTTGCAGCACTGGATCGCGATCCAGAAACAGGCGCGCATCGTCATAGGCCATGGCCATCAGGTCCTGGTGATGGGCTATATCGGCAATCCGGAAAAGAGGGAGGCCGCTTTGCCGGGTGCCAAGGACTTCGCCGCTTCCGCGTAAACGAAGGTCTTCTTCGGCGATTTGAAAGCCGTCGTCGGTTTCACGCATTACCTGTAACCGTGCCTTCGCCGTCGCACCGAGGGGCGAGGCGAACAGCAGCAGACATGTCGAAGCTTCCGTGCCACGACCGATACGACCGCGAAGCTGGTGGAGCTGCGTTAATCCAAAGCGTTCGGCATGTTCGATGACCATGATGCTTGCGGCCGGCACATCGACGCCGACCTCGACAACCGTCGTCGCAACGAGAACGCGAATTTTACCTTCCTGGAAAGCCGCCATGGCGGCGTCTTTTTCATTTCCTTTCATGCGTCCGTGCATGAGGCCGACGCGATCCCCAAAAATCGCTTTTAGGGTGGCATAGCGCTCTTCTGCCGCTGCGACGTCGAGGACATCGGATTCCTCGACCAAAGGACATATCCAATAAGCTTGGCGGCCCTTGTTCATCGCGCGCTGGACGGCGGCGATGACGTCGCCCAGACGTTCGACCGGAACAAGGCGGGTATCCACCGGCGGCCTTCCTGCAGGCTTCTCGGTAAGCTGCGAGACGTCGAGGTCGCCATAAAGGGTGAGGGTGAGCGTGCGTGGAATGGGCGTTGCGGTCATGACAAGGGTGTCGATGGCGGTGCCCTTTTCGGCCAGGGTCAGCCGCTGATGAACACCGAAACGGTGCTGTTCATCGATGACGGCAAAGGCAAGGTCGTGAAAGGCAACTTTTTCCTGAAACAGCGCGTGGGTACCAATGGCGATGGCGGCTTTGCCCGAGGCCAGGTCGTCAAAAACCTGTTTCCGCGCCGACCCCTTCTCGCGGCCTGTCAGAAGCGTGATGGTGACACCGCTGTCGCGAAGCAGGGCGTTTATCGTCGCGTAATGCTGACGGGCAAGGGTCTCCGTCGGCGCCATTAATACCGCTTGTTCACCATTTTCGACGGCATTTAGCATGGCGAACAGTGCCACCACGGTTTTCCCGCTGCCAACGTCCCCCTGAAGCAGCCGCATCATGCGTTGGGGCGAGGCCATGTCCRCGTCAATTTCCCCCAATGCCGTCACTTGCGAAGGCGTSARSGTGAAGGGGAGCGCCGCGTGAACATGCTTTCGGATGCTTCCATTGCCAGAGATCGCCCGGCCCTTGCCACGCCGTTGATGCAGGCGGGTCAGGCCGATGGCAAGCTGGTTGGCGAGCAGTTCGTCATAGGCCAGGCGGGTGCGTGGCGTGGCTTTGGGTGCCAGATCTTCTTCCGTTTCAGGGTGATGCACGGCGCGCAGGGAGACGCGCCAGCTTTTCCACTTCTCGCGTTTGCAAAGGCTGGCATCCAGCCATTCGGGCAATTCCGGCAACCGTTCAAGCGCCGCCGTGATGGCCTTGGCAAGGGGCTTTCGGGTCAACCCGGCTGTCAGCGGGTAGACCGGTTCAACTTCTTGAAGCTTGTCGGTCTCTTCCGGTTTGACGATCAGGTCCGGATGGACAATCTGAAGGGCATTCCGAAATTTTTCGATATTGCCGCTGACAACCCGGATCTCGCCCTCGGGCAGGATGCGCTTCAAATAATCCGCTTTTGCGTGAAAAAAGACGAGGGTAATTTCGCCGGTTTCGTCCGAGCAGCGAATCCGATAGGGCAGGCGGCGCGTCGGCGGCGGTTCATGGGCATTGATGTGAAGCGTCAGGGTGGCAAGCCGCCCGGCCACGGCTTCGGCGACTTTGGGCGTGTAGCGCCGGTCGATCCGCCCTGTTGGAAACAGCCAAAGAAGATCGACGATATGAAGCCCGGCAAGCTTTTCCAGGACCGCGCCGATGCGGGGGCCAACACCGGGCAGTTTTGTCATCGGTGCAAAAAGTGGAAACAGGATTTCCGGGCGCATCGCCCCTCCACAAGGACTGAAAAAGAAGATCGTAAGGCTGACAGAAGACGATCAAGCCTCTATACCCTAGTGCCAGTCGAAATGCGCTTCTAACGTGATGCCATGACAGTTTTTTCAGAGCCTCGTCTAAAACGACTCCTTTTTCTTGGCCAGCGCCGCGGCATGCAGGAAAATGACCTGCTGTTGGGCCGCTTTGCGGAACGCTATCTGGGGGAACTGACACCCGAGGAGCTCGACCGCTTCGAGGCCCTTCTCAATGAGGCGGACAACGATATTCTCGCATGGCTCACCGGGCGGGTGTCGGTGCCACCAGAGCACGATACGCCCCTGGTTAAGATGATTATCGACTTTAGCGAAATAAAATAACTTGCTGAAAAATATAATAAAAAAAATAAACTTTTCCGGGCAGGGGACGATTTCCGGCCTTCCGGACGGCACCGATGCCGCATTCCTGGCAAGCCTGGCCACGTCCGGCAGGGTGGCTGGCGTCCTCCATATCGCCCGCGACGAAAACCACATGATGGTCCTGGCCGAGGCAATCCGTTTCTACGCCCCGGATCTCGACATTCGCATCTTTCCGGCCTGGGACTGCTTGCCCTATGACCGTTCGCCGCCTCACGCGTCCGTCGAAAGCAGGCGGATTGAGGTGCTGAGCGGATTGGCGAATTCGGATGAGGGGATCGCGGGCAGCGTGTTGTTGACGACGGTAAACGCCTGCCTTCAACGCGTTCCCGCCCGTACGATCTTTGCCGGAAGCGGTTTCGCCGTGCGCGTGGGCGAGGCGCTGGACCAGGCAAGTCTGATTGCCTATCTCGAAGGGGAGGGCTATGGGCGCACGGAAACCGTGATGGAGCCGGGGGAATTTGCGGTTCGTGGCGGGATTCTGGATGTTTATCCCCCTGGAACGGAAGAGCCGCTGCGCCTTGATCTGTTTGGGGATGAGCTTGAAGGGATCCGCCTGTTTGACCCCATGACCCAGCGAAGCGCCGGCAATGTGCCGGCCTTTCTTTTTACCCCGATCAGCGAACTCCGCCTGAATGCCGAAGCCATTGCCCATTTCCGTACCCGCTATCGGGAGGCTTTCGGGACGGTGACGGCGGCGGACCGCCTGTATGAAACCGTCTCGGCGGGGGCCCGTTATCCCGGCATGGAGCATTGGCTGCCGCTTTTTCACGACCACCTTGAAACCCTTTTCGACTATGTGCCGGATGCCATGCTTAGCCTGGATTATCAGGTGGCAGAGCTGGTGAAAGCGCGCTTCGAGCAGGTTTTGGAATATTACACCACCCGCAAGGCGCTCATCAGAGAGAGCATCCGCGATGGTGGCGACCTCTACCATCCGTTGCCGCCCGATGCCCTATACCTTCGGGAGGAGGAATGGCAGCGGATTCAAGATTCCCGACCGCTTCTTGCCCTTAACCCCTTTTCCGGAGCGGGCGGCAAGGTGCTGCTTGATTTTGCGGTCGTCCGGCGGGATCCAAAAACCGACATCTTCGAAGAAGTGCGAAAGACCCTGGACCAGGCGCGTGCGCAAGCTTGGCGAACGCTAATTGCCTGCCACAGCACCGGTTCCCGCGCCCGCCTGCAGGGAATTCTGGAAGAACGCGGCATCGGCGAACTGGTTTTGGCTGAAAACTGGCCGGCGGTGGCGTGCCTGCCACCCGAAAAGACGGCCCTTGTCGTGCTTGGTCTTGAACAGGGGTTCTCAGCACCGGGGATTGCCGTCATCACCGAGCAGGATATTCTCGGCGATCGCCTTGGTCGTTCGGCAAAGCGCCGCCGGGCGAAAGACGTGCTTTCCCACACAGCAAGCCTGGTTCCCGGCGATTTTGTCGTGCATCAGGAACACGGGATCGGCCGTTACGACGGCCTGATTACGCTGGAAATTCAGGGCGCCCCCCATGATTGCCTGCGTCTTCTCTACGCAGACGACGCCAAGCTTTTCCTGCCGGTCGAAAACATCGAACTTCTTTCCCGTTATGGCTCGGAAGAGGGGCTGGTTTCCCTGGACCGCTTGGGAGGAACCGCCTGGCAGGCACGCAAATCCCGGATGAAACGCCGGATACGGGATATGGCAGAGGAATTGATTCGCCTGGCTGCGGCGCGCGCCATGGAACCGGGCAATGTGATGACACCGCCGGAAGGCTATGACGAATTCTGCGCGCGTTTTCCTTACCCGGAAACCGAGGATCAGCAGGCGGCCATTGAGGAAACCCTCCACGACCTTGCCAGCGGTCGTCCCATGGACCGCCTGATTTGCGGTGACGTTGGCTTTGGAAAAACGGAGATTGCCCTTCGCGCCGCCTTTGTCGCCGCCTTGTCGGGTTATCAGGTTGCGATTGTGGTGCCGACAACCCTGCTGGCGCGCCAACATTTTGAAGGCTTCGTAAAACGCTTCGAGGGCTTTCCGGTTCGCATCGAACAGCTTTCCCGCTTCGTTCCGCCATCCAGGCAGAAAGAAATCAAGGCACGGCTTGCCGAGGGCGGAAGCACGATTGTCATTGGCACCCACGCGCTTCTTGGGAAGTCGATTGCCTTCGCCAATCTTGGGCTGCTGATTGTTGACGAAGAGCAGCATTTCGGCGTGGCGCACAAGGAACGCCTGAAAAAACTTCGCACCGACGTTCACGTTCTGACGTTAACGGCAACGCCGATCCCGCGAACGATGCAGCTTGCCCTTTCCGGGATGAAGGCGTTGAGCGTGATCGCAACGCCGCCGCTTGACCGTCTGGCGGTTCGCAGTTTCATGCTTCCTTACGATCCGGTTATCCTCCGCGAGGCGATTCTGCGCGAACGTCTTCGCGGCGGTCAGGTTTTTTACGTGTGTCCGCGGGTTGAGGATCTGGCGAAGGAAGAGGAAAAACTGCGCCGGCTGGTCCCGGAAGTCCGCCTGATTACCGCCCACGGTCGTATGGCGCCGCGCGCGCTTGAAAAGGTGATGATCGGCTTCTATGAAGGGGATTACGACGTTCTTCTTTCCACCAACATCATCGAATCCGGACTGGACGTTGCCACCGCGAACACGCTTATCGTGCACCGGGCGGATATGTTCGGCCTTTCCCAGCTCTATCAGCTTCGCGGTCGTGTCGGGCGGGCGAAAAACCGGGCCTATGCCTATTTTACAATCCCGCCCAATCGCATTCTTAGCGAGGCGGCAACGAAACGTTTGCAGACAATGCAGGCGCTCGATTCCTTAGGCGCTGGCTTTAAGCTGGCAAGCTTTGATCTGGACATTCGCGGTGCCGGAAACCTTCTGGGCGACGCCCAATCGGGGCATATCCGGGAAGTCGGGGTCGAGCTTTACCAGCACCTTCTGGAAGAAGCGGTGGCGGTGGCCAGGGGGGAGCGCACGAAGGACGCCGGCGAAGAAGCCTGGACGCCGGATATTCGCCTCGGCATGCCGGTGCGGATACCGGAAAGTTACGTCGCCGATCTTGGCTTGCGCCTCGAGCTGTATCGCCGCATCGCCAGTCTTGCGGATCGAAGCGAGATCGATGGCTTTGCCGCCGAACTTATCGACCGTTTTGGGCCGCTTCCGGAAGACGTCGAAAATTTGCTTGCGATCGTCGCCATCAAGCAGCTTTGCCGGACGGCTGGCATCGGCAGTCTCGAAGCGGGGCCGAAGGGGGCCCTTGTCGGCTTCCATAACAACCATTTTGCGCATCCGGAAAAACTGGCTGTTTTTCTTACCAGCCAGGTGGGCGATGTCAAACTTCGTCCCGATCACAAACTTGTCTATCGCCGTGGCTGGGATGATTTAAACGCACGTATGACCGGCGTTCACCATCTGGTAGAGAGCCTGGCAAAGCTTGTGGTCTAGCGTCGCGTCCGGACTTGCCGCCTGGAGGCGGGCGTGGAAAAATGGCTGGAAGGACGAGCCAGAAAACGCGAGGCGGAAAACGGCATGGCCCAGCACATCCCTTATGATTTGAGCGGCGAATGTGCCTTTGTAAGCGGCGCTTCCAGCGGGTTGGGTCGGCATTTTGCTTTGGTGCTGGCGCGCGCAGGCGCGAAAGTGGCGATTGCCGCCCGGCGGACGGAAAAACTTCGGGAACTTTGCCAGGAAATCGAAGCCTTCGATGGCAGGGCCATGCCGATCGTCCTTGACGTGCGCGATCCAGAAAGCATCCGTCAGGCGGTTGGTTGTGCGGAAACCGAACTTGGCGCGATCACCATCCTTGTCAACAACGCCGGGGTGGCGATCCCAAAACCCTTTCTTGAAACGAAGGAAGAGGACTGGGACGCAATTATCGATACCAATCTGAAAGGGGCATGGCTGTTGGCGCAGGAAGTCGCCCGGCACATGGTCCGTCTTGGCCATGGCGGGTCGATCATCAACATCGCCTCAATCATTTCGGATCGTGTCATCGGGCAGACGGCGGCTTATGGCGCGGCGAAGGCGGGGCTTGTGCATCTGACGAAGGCGATGGCCAATGAGCTTGCCCGTCATCAGATTCGCGTGAATGCGATTGCGCCGGGGTACATCACGACCGACATGAATCGGGCGTATCTGGCTAGCGGGGAGGGGGAGCGGATCAAGCAGCGTATTCCGCTTCGCCGCCTCGGTTCGCCTGAAGATCTGGATGGTGCCTTGCTGTTGCTGGCGTCCAATGCTTCCAGCTTCATGACCGGGAGCGTTCTTACTGTTGATGGTGGCCAAAGCGTCAATCCGCTTTAGAAGCCCGAATGCCTGAAAGCCAAGATAGCGTGGTGAGGGGGCGGGGTTACGCCTCGTTCTTGGAAGCGAGAATGCCGGCCTGGGTTCGGTTGTTGATCTGAAGGGCCTTCAGGAGGCCGGTTACGTAGATTTTTATTGTGCTGACGGAGAGGCCAAGATCGTCCGGCCAATTCATGCGCCATTAGGCTGTTGAAGCGCCACAACTCACTGAGCCGATAACCGCGATAGCGACCTAATAACAACATTGCACTCATCAATACCAGCAGCAATTCCGGAAAGGTAAAGAACAGATGCATCATCAGCGGTACGTTCATAGCTAAGTAGGCGATGGAGGCGGCAAACAGGCTGCCGATAACTTGCAAAATAGCCTCCCAAGGATTCCGCTCTTCCCATACCACACTCATGCGCTCAATAGTCATAGTCATAATTACCATCGGGAACAGCGCAATTGACAGGCCATATTCGATACCTAAATGGTAGCTGATGATGCTAAGCAAGATCATAATTATCACTACTGACGATAGTACTGCAGCAATTCGCGGCACTAAAAGTAGTTTTAAATGCTCCAGGTAGAAGCGCACCAGAAGCCCGATGCCAATGACGATAGAAAATAAAATAATGCCAGAAATTAGATTGGTCTCACGGAAGGCTAGTGCCACCAGTACTGGCATGAAGGTGCCAAAAGTTTGAATGCCGACCAGGTTGCGTAACAACAAGATGATAAAAGCGCCAAGTGGGATCATAATCATCACTTGATAGACTACCTGGGTGTGCAGCGGCAGACTGAATAAGGAAAATTTCCAGATGTTGGGATGTTGTTGTTCTAAGTTGCGCTGGGTCAAGTCCAAGGCGTTTTGCGCGGTTTTTTGTGCAGAAACCGAGGATTTGAAATGACCGCCACCTTCAATATTGAACATTGGTGATTCGCCAGTCCACCAGATCAAATAATTATCAGGAAGACCAATCATGCCGGTATTAGGGTTGATGTAAATCCATTCGTTTTTTAGACTTTCCCATATTGCTAGCATTGGCGAATCTTTCATGTCGCGTTTGCTGGCGTTGACGCTATCCAGCAGGAAACCATGTACAATTTGGGTGCGAATTTTGGGGACTTCCAAGACTCGGCTTGCTACGGCAACGATGTTGGCTGGGGAATCATCTTGATTTAGTAAGATGCGCACATTTTCTTCGCTGCGGCGGTGCAGAGTTTTTATCATTTCACTAGCAAAAGATAAACTATCGGCTGATTGCTCGCGCACGGTTTGGACTAGCGACTCAGCTGCGGCTAACTCCGGACCCTCTAACGAAGATTTGCTAGGGATTGCTGGCGGCTTGGGTTTGCTATTATCGCTGCGGCCTTCCTTGCTAACTACCAACTGATAATAGAGGGTTT